>CALUVK010000205.1 GCA_944324205.1 Candidatus Gastranaerophilales bacterium
TTGGCTCACGGCGGCTGCCGGAATGAGTTGTTCTATTACGGTGACTGGATAAAAAAACCGGGGGTTGCAATTTGCTCCTGTAACGACGGACTAAGACCTGTTATATTCAAGATAGAAGCATCTGAAACACAAAATAAAGCTTTCTAAGCTTTTATGTGCTGTTCTTTTCTTTAGTATCGTTTTGAATTCTTCCGGAGCTGAAATGAGCTGAATATTTCCCTCTTCAGCTGAAAATTCTTTAACAATTTCAATAATTCATACTTCGGGACACACGCATGGAGATGTATGCGATCTTATGAATAACATATTATTTTAAGTCGGTACTACTTTTAAAGAATCTGTCGGTTGTTGTAATTTAGAAGTCGGAGATTTTGACCAGATAGTAGAAAGTATTTAAAATAAAATCTTTATACTTCCTCCTGAAACTCTCTTTTATCCAGACCACAGCAGAATGAGTTCGGTAGAATGGGAAAAAGAGCATAACAAATTAATTTAAAGAAAACTTTAAGCTAGAGACAATAAGCAGCACTACTATTCTTTAATATATTAATTTTTAAACCCTGGCGAACTTATCGGCAGATTTTTATAACCCTCATTAGCATAAACAGTCTTTTTTATGTATTTATTAGTATAATTTCCCTTCTCCAGAAGCTGTTTAAGGATATTTTCTCTTGTAACCAGTGCTGAATCAAGATTATTAGATTCCGGAAAACGTTTTAATATCTCATTCCAAACAACAGCCTCCATTGTCCAGGCATAAGTTTCTTCATTAAGAGAATTGTATTCATCCTGATGAATAGCCTCATGAGCTAAAAGTGCAGCAAGCGCTCCCGGAGGTGCATATTCATGTTTTGGGTTAATATATACATACAATTTTCCACGTTTTTTCCAGCCGATAGCGTCAAATGAAGAGTAGGAGGGATTTATTTCCGATAAATCTTTAAACATAACTTTTACCGGATATTGTGTAACGTTGTACCCTAAAAGCGCTTTTCGCGAAAACTCTCCGGACGTATCTTTAAGCATGTCTAAGGCAACATGAAAAATCTGCTCTTTAGAAATATCCTTATACTCGTCGGAAATACTGTCAATATATTCCTGTGTATATTTGGGCGGTAATTTTACATTTGAGGGCACCGGCTCATATTTAGCAGCGTATACGGGTGTTAGTAAAATTGCAAATATTACTATAAATAAACCTAATATTTTTTTCATACAACCATCCCTTTCATCTATATTTTATTATATACTTTTATGTATTATAAAGTCAAAATATCCTTGCATTAACCCTAAAACCTTGCTATAATAGCGTTTATGAGGGATTATGAACCATATTTTACGGAAGACGGGTCTATAGGCCTTTACTCATACGCTGATAAGGATGTTTTTCATTCTAAATACGGCGCATTAACTGAGGCTTGGGAAAAATTCGTTATACCTTCTCAACTTACCGGTAAAGAAGAAAACTTAAGAGTGTTGGATGTATGTTACGGAATCGGATATAATACAAAAGCTCTTATGAGTTTTTTTATAAATAAAAATATAAAAAAATTAAAAAAGAAAAATTTTTTAATAAAAATTTTTAAGAAGCTATTCATTAAACCGTATAATATCGTATCGAAATATGTCAATAACATTATCTTCAAAAAAAACAAGTTATCATTACCTATCTTTTCGATAGATGATAATAACTTAAACTCTTTTCTGCCTCATATTAAAATTGACTGCTTAGAAATTAATAAAGAAATTGTGGAATTATCGCCGCTGTTTAGGACAGTGAAAACTCCTTACGAAATATATTCTGATATAGTTCCGCGAATTTTTGATTGCTTTGATAGTTATTATAAGTTAAGAGAACTGTTTGCCGATGTATATTCAAGATTTGCTCCTAAGAACAGAAAAGAAATTCGAGATTTGCTTGAAATAAAATTTAAACATATGCATATAGATACCGAATATAAAATTAACGAACTTGTAAATTATATCCTTATAGAAAAACTTGCTGAGGTATTCGGGGAAGAATACCCGGATGAGAATATAAAAAAAATTGTCACTGGAAAGAAGTTACGAAGATTTTTTGACAAATCTCTATTCAATTATTCAAAATTTAATCGTTTTTGGGGGTATAAACTATCCTCCTTGGGTTTTTTATCGGCCTTTTTACATAATATATATTATCACCATTTATCGAGGCGATATAAAAAAGCTGATTTTAAGACTGCTCAGAGCCTTTTTGAGCTATGTTTTTATATAGATGATGCAAGAAAGACCATTTTAAATCTGGAAGGCCAATATGACTGCATATTTCTGGATGCATTTACTTATACTAAAGCTCCGCAACTATGGTCAACCGAGTTTGTCGCAGAGTTATACAGGCGCTTAAGCTCGAATGGCGTGCTTTTAACTTATTCTAATTCTGTTTTAATAAGAAATACACTTCTTGAAAACGGTTTTTTTGTAGGAAAAATATACAATAAAAAGAATAATAAGTTTGTCGGCACTATCGCATCAAAAGATAAATCAAAAATAGAGCACCCTCTGGATAACTATGAGCTGGGATTATGTGCAACAAAAGCCGGCATACCATATCACGATCCGAATTTATCTTTTGATAGCAAAGATATAATAGAATTAAGAGAGTACGAATTCAGGCACAGCAATCTTATGAGTTCATCAAAATATATGAAACTTAGGAGTATGAAAGATAATGAAGAAGAAATATGATGTAATAATTGCAGGTGGCGGAACAGCCGGTTGTGCCTGCGCCTATATAGCCGGTAAACTCGGGCTTAAAGTCCTTTTAATTGAAAAAAATACATTTTTAGGCGGTTCAATAACCTCTTCGCTCGTAATTCCTGCGATGAAAACATCTGATAACGCTATAAATACAGAGTTTTTTGACAGATTATATTCAGAGCTTGAATTATTAGACGGTGCAATAACTTATTGTGACGGGAATAAAGGCTGGTTCAATCCTGAATTAACCAAAATTGCGCTGGATAAATTAATGCAGGAATCAAATGTTGAGGTTATATTTGAGTCGTTTATTGATAGAATAGAAGAAAAATTATTGTCATATATCGTAACGATAGGGAGTGATAATAATACGCAAGGGGCTAGAATGTTATTCACCCCTATCGAAACGAAATATCTTGTAGATGCGACAGGCGATGCAAAAATTTGTGAAAAATTAAATTGTGAATTTTTAGAAAAAAAATCCCAGCCGGTGAATTTAAGATTTATAATGTC
>CALUVK010000206.1 GCA_944324205.1 Candidatus Gastranaerophilales bacterium
GCTAAATTATTTGACTAGGCATTTTTAATAAATTTAAAAGTGCTGTCAAATGCGTCCATACTTTCTTTAGAAACATATTTTCTAACTGCATTCATAGTATCAATAGCGTCTTTCTTTGAAATATCGCCAAATAAGACAACATCATCTGTTAATGATTCTATCCAATCAGCGGTTATATTCCCCCTTTTTTCATATAATTGCTGGGCTTTTTTTAAATATTTCTGATTAACCGCCTGGAATGCCGGCTGTTTATATCCCCCGCTATAATTAACCCCTATTTTCATAATACACACTCCTTTTTATATATATTAACATGAAAAACTAGAAAATGTGTATCGGTATATTTAGTCTAGTAGGCAGGCTCAATCAGTGTATGGAATAAAATATACACATTGTCTAGTATTATTTTATGCAATTGTTAGATGGGCAAACCTTAAAAATTAAATTTGGAAAGCTTATTGCCGAAAAAAGAAAAGCATATAACTGGTCACAAGAATATCTTGCTGAGAAATTGGATATTCATGTCAGAACCTTGGGGAAGCTAGAAAATGGTCATGCTTTCGTAAATGCAGATACTTTGTGTAAATTAAGCGAGGTTTTCAATATCCCGATAAAAACTTTTTTTGATATTGAAGATAATACAATGAATGTTAATGAACATAAATTAAATATTATTATTGATAAACTCCGTTCCGGAGGAAATGAAAAAATTGATTATTATTTTGATGTAATAAATGTAATTGATAGAAAATACAATGGATAATTCTATAAAAAGATATAAGCTTAAAATCGGGCAAAATATTTCAAAATACAGGAAATTAAAGAATTTATCCCAGAAAGAATTAGCATCTTTTGCAGGAATAAACAGACAATCTTTATCTTGCATTGAAACAGGCATAAATAATCCATCTTTTAATGTGATGATTAAAATAGCACAGGCTTTAAAAGTACCTCTTGCGTATTTGTTTACGTTTGATGATGATATTTACAATATAGAAGATAAAGAACTTTTATTTTTAGCTTCTGAAGCTTTTAAAGGCTTGAATTATGAACAACGCAAAATAGCCTTTAAACTAATCCAGTGCTTCAAAGAACAGATTGAAAATTAATCTTTTTGACACAATTTACGTATAGCTTTTGCATGGTTAATCATGTGTTGAAGCTGTTTCTTATTAAAATTACAAACTTCTCGTCCTAAGTCTATTTTTAACTTCTCTTCAGATTTTTCAAGACTATATGTATTAGTAAAATCAAATAAGTCTTGATAATCAATGTCTAATGTTTTGACAATTAGTTCTAACGTGCCGAGAGATGGCATTCTCCTGCCTATTTCAATCATACCTATAGAAGTTGTATGCATATCACATAGTTCAGCAAGCTGTTGCTGTGTTAACCCTTTACTCTCTCTAATCTCTTTTATTTTTCGACCTAATAGTTTATTTAATTCCATATATTAAGCTTAAAACCAATCCCGCGTTTATTCTATCGACATATTAGATATGAATCATATATCTAACATGTCTATAATAGGTTAGTTGGCTAATTGCTATTTTATAGGAAATACTGGTATATATGTATTGTAAGAACAACTATATTGAAATATAATCAAAAAATTTTTATAATCTTTATACTAATAACTGAAAGGAATGCTTGTGACTTCTATCATTTTAAATAGCCAGCCAAACGAAGCTTTACAGAGCAAATTAGAAAAAATGCAGATAATGAAATGGCTGTTAGATATTGATAAAAATGCTGAAGAAGTAATTTTTGAGGATTTACAAGCTAAGGCTCATGAAATAGCCTATTATAACTTGTCATACTTAACTGTAATAAATCAATTTGTGATTCAGTTTCCTAAAAAGATGATAAAAATTTTCACAAGGTTATTAAAATTAGAAAATAATAAACAAGAATATTTTAAACTGTATGAGAAATTTAAACAGGATATTAAACGTGAAACAGATTTTATAGAATTTGAGAAGTATGTTAGCCTGCAAATTAATTTTAATTCTGAAATAAGCAAAATGAGCAGTTATACCATGCTTAATTCTAATGTAGAAACAATCAATGAATTAAATATGTATAACATTCTTTTATTTAATATCCTAGAGGGTTCTATGTCATACCCATATTTTCAAAAAGAAAACTACGTGTATAACTTTCCTATGTTATATAAATGGATTAAGGAAAATAAGTATAATTCAATAGGAGTTTTAACTGATGATGAATGCAAAATTATTGCAGGTGTATTTCATTCAATGTCTTATGATGAAATGATTAAAAAACTTGATTTAAGTATTTTAAATCAAAATTATGAGGCTTTAGATAACCTTATATTGGGGCTACTTAACAAATTTTCTGTGAAAAATATAACCCAAATGATTTTTAGAATAATACTCTTGAAACCGTATCTTTTTGAATTATTTGATAACAATTTAATAGTGAAAGGACTTAAAGAATTAAATAATGTACTCCTATAATAATGAAGATAAATTTTACATGTTGAAAGAAGAAAAAATTTTTTATCAGTTATTAACAGGATTATCATATCGAAAAATAGCTGAAAAATATTATACTTTTCAATTAAACAAATTTGTATATAGAGTAAGAAAATTAATGAAAGAATTAAATCTACAAAATAGAAGGCAGCTTGCATATTTTGCAATTAAAAATCATTTTGTAAATAGAGAAAGGTTATTAGAATATTTAAAATGAATAAGGTGTTGACAAACAGAGAGAAAGATTTAATGAATCTATTAATTCAAGGACAAACTTTTAATGGGATTTCACAGTGGTTGGGGATTGATTATTGCCTTTATATTAAGACACGAAAATCATTATTAAAGAAAATGAAAGTCCAAAGGACAACACAATTAATTGCAGCGATTCTTAGAAATGGTTCTGGTTTTGAATATCTATAAATAAAGTATTTAATGCAATTTGTAAGTAAATTTACTTGCACACAGATGACACACGGTGAAAAATGTCAATCGCTGTATTGCAATATTGATAAGTTTTTTACCCCTTGGTTTACATTTCTCTTAATCAATTGGTCGTGGGTTCGAGTCCCACCACACCCAATTTTTATTAAAAGAGGGTTTAAACCCTCTTTTTTATTTGTAAAAAACTAAACTAACATATTAACAAGTATAATTAGGCTTTCAGGCCTGTCTCAGAAACTCTAATGTAACTCAATACATATTGTGTTACATTGGGCATACATTTATATGCCTGAAACCATTATACCAT
>CALUVK010000207.1 GCA_944324205.1 Candidatus Gastranaerophilales bacterium
ACTGTAGTCGGTGTCCCCGGGCGAGTTGTGCAGCAGAAATTTATGAATCCCGATGGAGTATTAATGCATAACAGAATTCCTGATCCTGTTAAATGCGATATTAACAGATTAAAATATGAAGTTCAAGAACTTAAAGAAAAATTAAACAAATAAAAAATTATTCGTATCGAAGTGCATCTATAGGATTAAGAAGTGATGCCTTGTATGCAGGATAATAACCAAATCCGACTCCTACTAATCCGGAAAAACTTAGGGCTAAGATTATAGAAAATAACGATATGGAGATAGTCATAGTGGGCGCAAAAACAGTAATCAAGTAAGAACCAACAATTCCAACTACTACTCCTATTAAGCCGCCTATCATTGATAAAAGAAAAGATTCAACCAGAAACTGCCACCTTATATCATTTACCTCGGCTCCTATTGCCATTCTGATTCCTATTTCCTTTGTTCTTTCTGTTACGGATACGAGCATAATATTCATTATCCCTATTCCGCCTACCAGAAGCGACACAGACGCAATAGAGGCCAAAAGTATTGCAAAAGTCTGAACAGTAGATTTCATTCTCTCCTGAAATTCAGCCGAATTTCTAACCTCAAAATCGTTTTCCTGATTTTTACCTATATGATGGCGTGAAATCAAAATCTCATTAATATCTTCAATAGTTTCATCTAAAGTATCCGGCTCCTGTCCTTTTATAACAATCTGGCTTACAGTGCCGGGGAAATCCGTACCGAAAACTTTTTTCTGGGCGGTTGTTATCGGAATAAAAATTAAATCATCCTGATCAAACGGCCCGGACTGGCCTTTGGTCTTAAGAAGCCCTATTACTTTAAACGGAATATTCCCGACCCTTATTACCTTATTAATAGGGTCAACATCGCCGAACAGTTCTGTTGCAATAGTAGAGCCTATTATTGTAACCTTTGCACTGTTTTGTAAATCTTCCGGAATAAAACCTCTGCCCATCTCCATTTCATAGTTTTTAATGTATAGATAAGCCGGTTCAACTCCATAAACAGTTGTAGACCAGTTCTGGTTACCATAGGTTAGCTGCTGGGTTTGAGATGACATCGTTGATAATGCTAATATTCCGCGAGCCATTTTTTTGATAGCAAGAGCATCTTTCGATGTCAAAGTCGGCTTAGTTCCCATCCCCATATGAACCCCGCCGGATTTAGCAGAAGCCGAACGAATAGTCAAAATATTTGTCCCCATAGCTTCCATGTTTTCAGTAACTTTTTTGCTCGCACCGGTTCCGACCGCAAGCATAATAATTACAGCGCTTACACCAATAATTACACCAAGGCTCGTAAGAGCAGAGCGGAGCATATTAACACGCAGCGAATTTACAGCCATTTTTAAAGTTGATTTAAAATCTAACATTATTTCTCTATAAATAAAGTGTCACAAATGTTTGTCTGCGGAACATAATCATATTCATTAATAGAAATTTTATTAATGATTTTAGAGCGTTTTTTACGGAAAAGCATATCAATAAATGCTTCAAGTCTTGTTATAAAACCGGCTTCGCCCGTATGTTCGTCTATAGTCAGAGAAAGCATCGGCTTTCCAAGCTCTTTTGCTTTTCTTGTAATTCTTTCAATCATCAAAGAATCCGGTCCGCAGCCAAATGCATTAAGTGTTATAATACCGTCAATTTTGTTATCTTTCAGATAATGCCCTGCTGTACCTGTCATTTCGTACTCGTTTGCCCAGTAGCGTTTTTCACCGAGAGCTGTAATCCCTTCTGCCATCTGCTCGTCCGTAAGCTGGAGAGATGTAAATACTTTCACATCCATTTTTTCCAGTTTTTCAAAAATCTTCATGCAGGCTCTGTCGTCATAAATATTATACCCGTGAGAAACAAGCGCAACATTGATTGGAGCGGAATTAGATGCGTTTTCAATAAATACTTTACCCTGTAAGGCATAATTCATAGCTTTTTTATAGCTCATACCGGAGCGCATCATAACAAGAAAATTGTTATAAACTTTCCATCCCTGTTTAGAAGCCTTTTTTATTTCCTCAAGATTAGTAATCCCAAACGGTCTGACAGCCTCTTCTAAGAACTCATACAAGCCCTGATGTTTTTGAGATTTATCTAAAGTAGGTTCAATAATATTAATATCACCTTTAATAACATTTCTGACTAAATCAGGAAGGCCTCTGATTTTAGAACAATTATAAATCTTTGGTGCGATAGATTGAAGTGACGGTACAAAAATATTCTTTACTCCTTTTTTTAAAAGGTTAAGAATATGCCCCAAATAAATCTTAATCGGAAGGCAGGTCTCTGTAACTACTAATGCAGACCCGTCAGACATTGTCTGCTTTGTAGTAGGATCAGACAATATAATTTTAATACCTAAACTTGTAAAAAATCCGTACCAGAACGGGTAATTGTTATAAAACGACATTCCTCTCGGAATTCCGATAACCAAATCTTTTGTATTTTCCATGAAAAACCTTTTCTTTTTTATATACGTACCAGAATAATAATATCGCGAAATAAGTTTTTTGTCACTGTTATGTGTTGAAATGTTAAGTTATGATATAATTCAAGTATGAAAATTATGGGTATAGATCCCGGCATGGCAATTGTCGGATATGGTATTATTGATGTTGAAAATGATAAAATAGAGCTTATAACCTCCGGCTCAATTCAAACAGACAAAAAACTGCCGGATTCGAAAAGACTCTTAGAAATCTATACAGATTTAACAACTATTGTAAATAAATATCGTCCGGAGTGTGCTTCAGTTGAAGAATTATTCTTCTTTAAAAACCAAAAAACTGTAATTCCGGTAGCAGAAGCTCGGGGAGTAATACTTACTGTACTTGAAAAATTTAATATTCCAATATATAGTTATACTCCAATGGAAGTAAAACAAGTTTTAACAGGATATGGACGGGCAGAAAAGAAAGAAGTCGAGCAAATGGTTAAAATAGCTCTCGGCAATAAGAAACTTCCTCGACTGGATGATACAATTGATGCTATAGCTATAGCAATATGTCATTATAGAAATTCGTCTTTATAAATTATTTTATAATGTCATCAGCAATTCAAAAATGCCTTCCGAGTATGTCGGGTGCGCAAAGCAAGATTTTTTAATGTCTATTATATTTAATTTATTTTGCATTGCTATTAAAAATGTATGAATTAGTGCTGATGCTTCTTTTGATACAATATGCACTCCATAAATCAAATCATCCTTTGTAATAATTTTAAT
>CALUVK010000208.1 GCA_944324205.1 Candidatus Gastranaerophilales bacterium
TCTTTGTAACCCCAGATTTGTTCTACATTCTCATAACATTTATCAGAAGTTATCATTACAACTGTTTTTACACAATCAAACTTCCGAACTGCTTCAAGAATATTAAGCGAGCCCATGAGGTTTGTCTCATAAGTATATTTCGGGTTATCATAAGCCGTCCTTACAAGAGCCTGGGCTGCAAGATGGAAAATAATTTCCGGTTTGTATTCGGCAATAGTCTTTTCCAGAGTTTCGCTATCTCTAACATCCCCTCTTATATCAGCATAAAGATGTTTCTCCAAATGAGATGCTTTATAATTCCCGCGTTCTGAATACGGTTCAAGAGCATACCCGACAACCTTTGCTCCCAGCATAGTGAGCCAGATTGAAAGCCAGCTCCCTTTAAATCCCGTATGGCCTGTAACTAATACTGTTTTGCCTTCATATACATTATTAAACATTTATAATCTCCTTATTATGTTCTTTCCACCATTCAATAGTTGATTGTAAGCCCTCTTCCAGCGTATATTTCGGTTTCCAGCCGATTGATTTAAGCTTATCATTATTCCCAACTACCAAATCATCCCCAAACGCTGCCGGAATTGCTCCCCATAGAATTTCACCCTCAAACTTTGTAAGTTCGGCAATCTTATTTACGATATAGCGGAGCTGAACAGGTTTTCCGGAACATATGTTAACCGCACCCTGTAAATCGCTTTCAAAAACATCAACAATTCCTCCGGCTGTATCTTCTACATGCAGGTAATCCTGATATTTCAAGCAATCGCTGACTCTTACCGCTTCACCTTTAAGACAGGAGTTGATTACAGAAGGCATTAATCTTTGAGGTTTTTCATTTGGTCCGTAAAGATTAAAAATCCTTGGCCATTTGAAATCTATTCCATGCTTGTTACAAAATGATGAAGCAATTTTATAAACGCTGTTTTTAGCCTCGCCATACATTGTTTTAGGACTGGCAGGTGTTACATCTTCAAGCAGATAGCCGTATTTATACTCGTATTCCGAAATTGTTCCCGCTCCTAAAAACTTTTTACCGCCATACTTCTGGAAACTTCTTAAAAGATTTAAGGTAGCAATTGTCCAGTCTAAATTTTCATCCGCATTGTGACAGCCCTTTCCAACATACCATGCAAGATGAATAAGATTTTCAAAATTATGCTCCTTTAAAAATTCTTCTGCAGCGCTGGAATTTAAAAGGTTCATTTCGTATTGAAAAAGCCCCTCCTGCTCTTTTGCAAACGGCGGATAGACAAGAGAATGAACTTCATATCCTCTTGCTAAAAGTTCTTTGACCACGTTTTGTCCGATAAAACCGGTTCCGCCTGTTATTAAAACTCTTTCTTTCATTATCTATACCTTTCCTGCAAGACTTACATATTGATTTTGCCCGTCCCACACTTTCCAAGGCGCTTTATCGCTCTCCCAGTAGTCATTAAGCTCGATTTTATCCCTCAAAGTATCCATCGGACGCCAGAAACCGGAATGTTTATATGCATTCAATTCCCCGTCATGTGCGATATTCTCAAGCGGACGGCGTTCGAAAATTTCTGTAGTATCGTTTGAAATATAACTAAAGACTTCCGGCTCACACACAAAGAACCCGCCGTTAATCCAGCCTCCGTCGCCTTGAGGCTTTTCTTTAAATGATGTTATTGTATTATCAATTCCAATATCAAGCGCCCCAAATCTTCCTGACGGCTGAACCGCTGTCATTGTCATTAACTTCCCTGATTTCTTATGGAATTCAACAAGACTTGCTATATTAACATCGCTTACTCCGTCGCCGTAAGTTAATAAGAAAGGCTCTCTGCCAACGTATTCTTCAGCGCGCTTAATCCTACCTCCGGTCATAGTATTCTGACCGGTATAAAGCATCGTAACTTTCCACGGCTCGGTTCTCATCTTATGAAGTTCTATTGTATTAGTTTTCATATCAATAGTTAAATCTGAATATCTCTGATAATAATGCACAAAATAGTCTTTAATCATATGAGACTTGTATCCCGTAAGGATTACAAAATCATTGAAGCCATAAAACGAATAAATCTTCATTATATGCCATAATATAGGATATCCGCCAATTTCGACCATTGGTTTCGGTTTAGAAACTGTTTCTTCTCCAAGCCTTGTACCAAGACCGCCTGCTAAAATAAGAACTTTCATAAACTCCCCTTTCTAAACTTGAATTCAATATTCAAAACAGTTACTATTTTGTACATATAATTAAATACAGCAATATTCTTTATAGAAAAAATCCTCTCCATAAAACTCTTTTCGATTTTTGTATCAGAAACCAGAAGATTTATAATCTTTTTCTGTAATTTTTTATCAGAAGTCAAAAATTCCATTTGCTGATTTTTTATTTTCTTCGCGCATTCACTAACCTTATTTGATTTTTTAATAGAAATACCTTTTCCTTCAAACCTGTAATTTACAAGAGCTTCCGGTATAACATAAAATCTGCCTTTCATAATAAGGCGGCTATAGAGTTCAATATCATCACAAACTTCATACTCTTCTTGATATAAAAACTCTTTCTTGTTCCCAATTCTAATCATAACCGTAGAATGCCCGAGAAAATCTCTTTTCAGAAAATCCAAAAGTCCTGGTTTTAGCGGAGCTTTTACAACAACTCCCTCCGGAAATCTTTTAAACCACGAAGCACATAGCAAAACATCCGGCTCGGCTTCAAAAATCTGCACCTGCTTTTCTAATCTATCAGGAGAGGCAATATCGTCAGAATCCATTACTGCATAATATTCCCCGCTCATTTTTTCAATCCCGAGATTTCTTGCCGCCGCAACTCCATGGTTTTCTTTTATTTCGTAATATTTTATTCTGCTATCGGAGTATTTATCTATTACCGTTTTTATATCAGAATAAGAGCCGTTGTTAATGATTAGCAATTCAAAATCTTTATATGTCTGGTTTAAAATACTTTCAACCGCCTCTTTTAAAACCTCATCCGGCGTATTATATACAGGCATAACAACGGAAACCTTAGCCATTCTTCCGCCCTCCGAATAATGAGAATTTCCCCTCAAGGTTCTTTAAAAACTTATCCTTATTCTCTGCCAATAATTCCAAATCCTTCTTCTTAATTGATTTGAAAAACTCTTTATTTAGTTCACCTTTATAAAAATAGAACTGAAACTCATTAGAAAACCGGGTTAAGAATTCAGGTTTCAAGTCGTCGCTTAAACGTTTTAAATTCCACAAATA
>CALUVK010000209.1 GCA_944324205.1 Candidatus Gastranaerophilales bacterium
TTTGAATATTTTCGGTCAATTTCTTCTATATGGTTTGCTATCCAGCTTTTTAGAAATATTGCCATATCGAAATAGAGCATAAATTTGTTGTTTTCAAAATCTTTTTTGAACTCTTCAATTTTGTCTACAAAAAGCTTGTGCTGCTCTCGTTGCTCTTCGAGTCCGGGATAATTATATTTTTCAAGAAGAGCTTCTTCTGTACTAAGATGCTCTTTAATATACATTGATAAGTTGTTTATAATCCGCAAAAGCGCGGCTTTATCACTTTTATCTTCCATTGCGCAGTAAAGCTCTTTTAACGTATCAAAAAGCTTCTTGTGCTGTTCATTTAAAAGCTTAACTTTTACATCATGTTTCATTTTATTCCAGATTATACTGCCCATCTAAAGCTCCGTTTACTATTTAATATAAAGAGTAGCATATGTGAAAATAAAAAACAAATTCGTATAAGAAAATGAACATTAATTCATGTTTGTCGTATATAATATTGAGTATAAATGAAGAAGCAGATAAAAATATTTTTATTAATAATAAGTTTACTAACAAGCTTAAGGGTGCAGGCAATACAAACCGTTCAGATTGAAAAGAACGCGGAGCTTGGGTTGAATGAGTGCATAAAAATTGCTTTAAACAACAGTCCTGTTGTAAGAAGTTCTATTTTAAATCTCGATATTGCAAAATCGTCAGTCGGAGTTGCAAAATCTGCGTATTTCCCGAGCTTAACTCTCGGTGCAGGTTACAGACAAGGTTTTGGCGAAAGAAACCACAATATGGGGAGTTATCAGACAAGGACATTACCGAGCTTTGATGCATCACTTTCACAGCTTCTCTGGAATTTCGGCAAAACCGGCGCAAATATCAGAATGGAAAAGTTTAACAAAATCGCGGCTGAATACGATTTTGACGAAACGGTACTTACAACTATATTTAATGTAAAGCTCCAATATTACGGTGTTTTGGCTGCAAAATCGCTGATGGAGGTTGCAAAACTAAATGTTCAGATTAATGAAAGAAACTATCAGAGAACTTTAGCGTATTTTGAAGAGGGAATACGCTCTAAAATTGACCTTGTTAATGCGGAGGTTAACCTTAGTGATTCAAAGATTTCGCTCGTGCAGGCAGAAAACACTTATAAAAATGCGATTGTAACTTTAAATAACGCAATGTATGTAGCATATGCGCCTGAATACAGCATAAAAAATACGGAAACTTTTAATCTTGCAAATCCTTATGTGCCGATGAGTTTAACCAATATTGAGAATTATAAAAAACTGCTTGAGCTTCCTGATGATGTATCAAGCGCTGTTTATGCGGTTCAGGCTGAAAAAAGCGATGTTTTAAAGGATTATACATTTGAAAAATATCCGTACACATTTGAAAAATCGGTTATTATAGCAAAAGAAAACAGGCCTGATTTAAAAGCCTTGAATGCAACCGTCAAAGCTATGAGGCAGTATGTTCTTTTAACCAAGCGCCAGTATCTTCCCGAACTTAGAGGCGGAGTCGGCTACAGTTACGCAAATAACCGCAATTATGCGGACAGCGGCATGAATGTATCTTTGAATTTAAGTACAACTTTCAATATGATGCAGGTTAAAAATGAAGTAGATATTGCAAACTCCCAGCTTAACCTTGCAAAAACAGAGGTTGATTTATTGAACCAGAACCTTTATTTTGATATCCAGAGTGCTTATGTTGATATGATTCAGCTTGAAAAACAAATTCCGCTTCTGGAAACCAAAGTAAGACAAACTTTAGAAAACCTTGAACTGGCGGATGGTCGTTATATGGTCGGTTTAGGTGATTATATCCAGCTTCAGGATGCAAGAGTTAACTATAATAACGCACAAAGCTCCTATGTTCAGGCGGTTTATAACTACAATGTCGCCCGAGCAACGCTTGAGCGTGAAATAGCACTTCCTCAAGAAGAAACTCTGACGGTTGAAGAGGTTAAAGATTATCAAAAAGATTTGAAGAAACAGGAAAAAGAACAGGCTAAAAACCTTAAAAAATCAAAAAAGAAGGATAATGTATGAAGCTTCCGAATTTAGAAATACTAAAAAACTTAGATAAAAAATACCTTATAGGAACAATAGTTCTGGTTATAATTCTTGCAATAGTAATCAGTAATTTTATGAAAAACCGTGTGCGTTATCAGACAGCACCTATTAAGCGCCGTACTATTACGCAGGTTGTGGAAGCATCAGGCACAATAAACCCTGTTAATACTGTTTCTGTGGGTTCTACGGTATCAGGGCTTATAAGCGCAATTTATGTAGATTTTAATTCCAAAGTTACAAAAGGCCAGCTTCTTGCAGAAATTGACCCCAGAACTTTTCAGGCAACCGTTGACCAGAATCAGGCTTCAATGAATTCGGCGGAGGCTGATTTGGCAAACCGCGAAGCTGCTCTGGAAATGAGCGAGAAAACTTTAAGAAGATACAGAAATCTTTATGCAAGAAGTTTTATTCCTAAAGCCGATTTAGATCAGGCAGAAGCTGATTATAAATCCAATTTAGCACAGGTTAATGCTGCAAAAGCGAAAATAAACCAGACAAGAGCGCAGTATAATCAATCCTTGGTTAATCTGAATTATACAAAAATAACAGCTCCGGTAAGCGGAATGATAATTTCACGTGAAATTGACCTGGGACAGCCAGTTGCTGCAAGCTTTCAGGCTCCGGAATTGTTCACTATCGCGCAGGATTTAGAGAAAATGCAGATAGAAGTTAACGTATCAGAAGCTGATATAGGAGATGTTAAAGAGGGGCAGGAGGTGACTTATACGCTTGACGGATACCCGAACAGTGTTTTTAACGGAAAAGTTACACAGGTGAGGATTTCTCCGACAACGGTTTCTAACGTTGTAACTTATTCGGTTATAGTAACTGTTGATAATAAAGATTTAAAATTAAAACCCGGTATGACTGCAAATGTTTCAATTATTACCGCAAAAAATGAAGATGTACTTTCAGTTCCGAATATTGCGCTAAAATTCACACCGCAGACAGACGGGAAAAAGTATAAAACACAAGGCTTATGGGTAAAAGACGGTATGCATATAAAAAGAATTGATATCCAAACCGGCGCAAGCGATGATTCTTATACCGAAGTTAAAGGTGATAATATTTATGAAGG
>CALUVK010000210.1 GCA_944324205.1 Candidatus Gastranaerophilales bacterium
GCAGGTTTGTAGCCTTGATTCTATTTTGTAGTCTTTAGACAAAATGCCTGCCGACAATATGTCTACGTGTGTAGCACTAGGTATTGTGTTACATTAGAGTAGTTTTAATCTTACAATATTGGTTAACGGCGTTTTTTTCTAAAACTTTAGGACATTTATCTAATTTGTTACAAAATTTAATATTTTTAACTAAAAATAAAACAATTAATTTGTTAATAAGCTTTTTTATCCAGTATTTTCTTATGCTATAATTATTTCTGATGAGAAAGATTATTGAAGCATTTTTAGATTTGATTTATAAAAAGAAATGCTATTTTTGCAAATCTTCTAAGTATTCATTAAAGATGTGTCCGAGTTGTTATAACGAACTTAGTTATTCTGATTTTTGTCCTAACAGAATAATTAATGGAGTGAATATTTATGCTTGCGGAATTTATGAGAAAATTCTACAAAAATTAATAAGAGGGCTAAAATACCATAAACAACGAGAACTGGCATTTTATTTGGCGAAATTCATGTATGATTATTGGGTAAATATTAATGATAAAAGAGAATTTCAGGTTGTACCCACTCCATTACATAAAAATAGGATAAAAAAAAGAAAATATAATCATATGGAACTCGTTGCGGAAGAATTTTGCAAGTTAAATGGCTATACACTTAATTGTGAATTGATAAAGAGAATTAAAGATACCAAACCACAGTACAAACTTTCCAGAAAAGAACGTTTATCCAATCTTTCTGATGCATTTGAAGTTAATATATCCAAAGACCAGGGAAAACCTGTGCTTATACTCGATGATATTTGTACAACCGGAGCAACTTTTGAAGAAATGATAAATGTTTTACATAAGAATGGAATAACAGATATCATATGTATAGCATCTTCTTGTCCGGTATGTTAAAATATAAATACAATAAGGAGAGTCATGTTTAAAACTAAATCCAAAACAAATATGGAAATGGAAATTATTGCGCAGAAAAAAATAATTCCATACATATTGATGAAATACATTAACCCGGAAACTGGTGAAATAAAAATAGATTTACCAAAAGATATCAGAAAAATTGTACTTGTAGCCAGCGGTTCGTCATATCATTGTGCACGATTTGCTGTCGATTTGTTGGAAAAAATTTCGCAGATAGAATCCCGTGCAATTTATTCAAGCGAATTTCTTTTGAAAAATGTTATTCCGCATGATAAAAATACCCTTTATATTTTTATAACCCAATCTGGCGAAACAAGTGATACTTTAAAATCAGTAGAAAAGGTAAAGGGATTAAGCTCTCTTGCAACGCTTTGCATAACTAATAATGAGCAATCTACAATCTGGCAGAACTGTGATTACAAAATTGCTTGCTTTGCAGGAGAAGAAAAAGGAATTGCTGCAACAAAATCTTTTACCTCCCAAATGCTTTGTTTGATTTTAATTTCATTGAAACTTGTCGAAAATATGCACGGAACTGAGGCAACAAAAATTTATAAAAAATCTTTGTTTAGCTTGCCTGCAATAATCGAACGAGCACTTGCTAAACGTGATGAAATTAGAAAGCTTGCTCAAGTTTTAGCGAAAGAAAATCCAATAATAATTACGGCTGATGGAATTTCTTATTCGCTTGCTAAAGAAGCTGCATTAAAGATTAAAGAAACTTCATATAAAAACATCAGTGCCGCAATTTTAGGGGAGTTTATGCATGGGCACGTTGCAGTTTTAAATAACAAAGGAATCTTAATTTATATTTCTGTTTCAAAGATTCTGGAACGCGCTATTTTTAATCTTAATAAAATAATATCAGATTATAATCCAAAGCTTATTATTATAGGGCCGACAAATCAGGAGCTCCATCCATATATGAATATTAATGTGGATTGTGACAATGAGATTCAGCAAATGTTTGCAGATGTGGTAATATGCCAACAAGTTGCATTAGAAACAGCTCTTAAGTTAAAACGCAATGTGGACCATCCGAAAGGATTACAAAAAGTAGTTAAAGATAAAGCTTAAGAACGCTTTATAACTCCTTTGCTATTTGTTTGTTTCTATATCTGGCTGCTTTAGCATTAATAGCATAACAAGCAGAATTTAATTTTTGAGAAAGCATAAACATATTTCTCTGAATCATTGCAACGTCATTCATTGCTTCAAGCATTTTATTTGGATTAACCATTGATTCCATTGCTTCATGGTTATCAACTTTTTCATCTGCATATTTTTTGACCAAAAGCTTGTCAATATAATCTCTTGCTCCGACCGCCATAATTAAATCTCCTAATTAAAGTGTATCCCTATATATAAATAAAAACATTAAGTCTCTGAAAATTGACATATTGTTACAATTAGTTACAATAAAAAGTATAAAAAATGATGATTTTAAAGAATTAACTTTTTATATTTGCCCAGGTCATGGCTGTTTGTTTTTATTAAAGTAGTGTATGATTGACAATAATTAAGGGTTTAGCTTTTCTTAAAAATTATAATAAAAACTCATGCGAAAAACGTAACATTTTTTACAATATTGAGTTTTGTAAACTCCTTATATTCAGGGCGTTTTCGCTATTTGTGACGTTTTGTGAAATTCTTGATTAGAATATTAATTTGATTTATCATTTAAACATAGGATTAGATTTTGGGAAGAGAATGTTATTCTCTATATATAAGGAAAGCTGAGTAGAAAATAGCTAACCTTAGACCTTGATATGTAAATTAGGAGGTTATTAATTGATATGCAAAATAGTTTAAATAAGGAAAGAAATATAGTAGAGTTTGCCCCCTCACAAAAAAATAACACAGTAACAGATGTTATGAAAAATTCAGCAATCTCTCCGGTTTCAAAAATTGCAGAACCGGTTAAGACAGCGCAAATAACCCCTATAAAAAAATGTGTATTTGTTATAAAAAAGGATGGTACAAAAGAAGAATTTGACAATAAGAAGATCATAAATGCTGTAAAAAAATCTGCAACAAGAATGCTTGTTAACTTTACAGATGAAGATTTGAAAGAAATATGTGATTTCGTTGATAATAATGTTATCAAAATGAATAAAACAGAAGTTACTATAGCAGAAATGCACAATCTTGTTGAAGGTGCTCTTGAGCATATTA
>CALUVK010000211.1 GCA_944324205.1 Candidatus Gastranaerophilales bacterium
GCTCTTGAGCATGTCGAAGAACTTGCTGAAAGGTTCATTTATAAATGTCATGATTGCTCTCAAGCAGAAAATGATGTGTATGAGAGCATGATTCATGATTTTTTAAGAGATAATCTTAAAAAATTTAAAGTACCTGTTACATGGGAGATGTGCGGAACAGTTGAAGTGTATGCAGAAAATGCTGAAAAAGCAAATCTTTATGTTCGTGACAATCCTGATGAATTTGGATTGCCTATTAATAAAGATTATGTAGATAATAGTTTTAGGCTATCTTCTGATAATCTTGAAGAAAATATTGTAATGACGGAGATGTTTGATATGTAAAACTTTTTGCAAACTAACAGACAAAATCGCCCTGAATGAGAGGTAAGGGCATTAAGAAACAATCTTAGGAGGTATTTATTATGTTCGATTTTTGTGTGGTTAATACTTATGAAATGCATATTTACAGCTTCACTACTCCAGAAGAAGCAGAAGAAGTCATTGCAAAAGCAAAAAAGAAATATCAAGAAGATGCTAAAAAATTTGAGGAATTAGGTCAAAACAATGAATATTTCGCTCAAACAGCAAAAAAATGTAGAAAGGCAACTTTTGAAGCTATGACATTTGATGAATTTCTTATTCGTCAAAAAAAGCATTTGCTAGGCAAGCCAATGCATGAAATCACAGAAGAACGGTTTTATGAAATGCTTGATGTTCTTCCCCCTCTTTGTTGGACACGACATAAAAATGTAGAAATATTCTGCATGTCAGAATTTTATACAGGATCTTTTACAGACCAATATGCTCATGATAAAAATACTGGTAAGTTCTGGTGTAAATTGGTTGATTATACAGATAAATCAACTTGGATACCTGAATTATTATATCCTGAGAATAAATAATGTTATAAAGGCAAAAAGGAGGTGATAAAACTCTATTTTTACTCGCTTGTTTGTTCGTACAATATTTATTAAAAAAGGAGAATTTATCATGGAAAAAGTTGCTCGATATCGTTTAAATAATTCTCGACGTTATACCCTTATTAATTATTTTGATGTATGGAGGAATGGAGATGAATGGATTGTTAACGATTCTTTTCCAGAGTTTGATGATTTGTACATCTCAAAAAATGCAACTGATAAGGAGATTTTGACTTATCTTACTGAAAAAAGATATCTTGCAACGAATGATATGCGCAAGGTACGAATTGAAGATTTAGGAGATGGAATGGAAGTATATCTGGTTAAGGGCCATATGCCTTTATTTGGTATTGTTCCAACTGTATGCTGAGAAGATTTTGCAAGAAATTGTCAATTCTTCTGACAAAACTGGTTACGATCTTGCTATACATGTGATGAAAACTTCGCAAGAAAAATGTGAGAAAAAGGAGGAAGAAGAAACTAATTAAAGAATTTTTACAAACTAACAGAGAAAATGACTGAGTGAGAGTAAGTCAAAATAAAAACAATAAAAGGAGAATTAATTATGTACGTTGCTAATTTTACCAAAGAATCTGTTCATGACTATGCTGGTTTCTTTAATCAACCTATCGAATCAGAGGAAATTATTACACTTCGTAAGGAAATTCAAAGGCTTCAAAATCAACTTGAAGAATCTGTTTCTAAATTAGAGCTTATTAAAAACTCTACTGCGACAGATTCTTATACACCCATTGAAGAAAATCTAATTTTAGTTTATGAGGGAAGAAATGCTACTTTGGTATTTGACTTGAACACTGGATTGTTTTACGATGAGGGTATTTCTAATTGTCGTCAAATTACAGTATGCAGAAAATCCGGTTCTTTCTTTGCCCTTACAGGATATAGCTATCCTTTAGGAGCAGCAATCGTTAAACATTATAAATATAATATCGCTTCAAATAACGCAAAAGTTATAGTGCAAACAATAGAAGAAATCCTTGTCCCTCTTGCTGAATCGACAAGAACTTGTTATACAATCCAAAACAACAAAGTAACAGAAGGATATTTATTATCTATGATTCAAGACGCTCTTGATGTAAACGCCACAACATTTATCAAAGAATTTTATGGAGTTGACAAAGAAGTAGCATTTTCTTTAAATACTTTAAGAAAATATATTTCTGATAATGCAAGTTTTGAAATCATTTTAAGAACAGCTCGTTCAGAAGATTTTAACTGTTTAATGAGTTTAAAAAGCGAAAAATCTGTTCCTGTGTACAAGCTTCTTAAAGTAACAAAAGAAGAATACCAACTTCTTATCGAAAAAGATTGTTTGAAAGATTTCATTGCTTCAAGACAATTGATTGAAAATCATTCAGAAGAATTGGAGATGTCCACAATGGATATTATTCATTTCTTAGATAATTGTAAAAGATGGAGTGAAAATTTGGAATTTTACAATATTTTTTCCAATTATCTTCCTAAAACATTGCTAGAATTTTATCTTGGTATTGGATGGAATGGATATAAAGATTTTCCAAAATATTATTCTCTGGGGAAATTTTCTAATTATGTCGTAACAGAAACAATCAACCAAGGATATACAAGCATTGGGAATTTAGTTAATTCTTTAAGAGATTATATTAAAATGTGTATAGGAGTTGGTCTTAAACCTCATTTTTATACTACATCTCTTGAACTAACTCACAATGTTGCCGCAAGAAATTATAAAATTGCTCTTACAGAAGAACAAGAGGTGATTTTCAAAAATCGGTATGCAGAATTTGAACCTTTTGAGTATGAAAATTATGTTCTTATTGCTCCTAGAACTTCCGAAGATGTGAAACATGAAGGTAGTTCTCTTAATCATTGTGTAGCTTCTTATATTAAAGATATCCTTGATGGAAATACACAAATTTTCTTCCTTCGTTTGAAGAAAGAATATAAGAATAGCCTTGTAACAGTTGAAATCAGGGGTAAGGCAGTCGTTCAAGCAAGAGGAGCTTCTAATCGTGATTTAACTGAAAAAGAAGAGGAGGTATTAAGAGTTTTCTGCGCCAATAGAAAATTAGCATATAAAGTATAATTTATACGCACAAGAAAGGAGGTGGTATTTCTAAAACCCTTATAAATCAAGCAAAATGCAGTATCACAAAACCCAATAAAATCAACATTTTATAGGAGGAAA
>CALUVK010000212.1 GCA_944324205.1 Candidatus Gastranaerophilales bacterium
TATTTGAAGAGAATCGCTCTTGATACTTTTGAACGTCAGAATCGTGCAACACGCGGAAAAGCCGGCATGAAAACTAAGGATGATGATGATATTCAGCACTTCTTTACTGCAATGATGCATGATAAAGTATTGTTCTTCTCTTCAAAGGGTATTGTATACAGCCTGAATGTATACGATTTTCCTGAAGGCGGCAGACAATCCAAAGGACTTCCAATAGTAAATGTTCTTCCGATAGAGCAAGGCGAGACTATTACGGCGGTTGTTCCGGTAAGTAATTTTTCTCATGATTTAAATCTTATTATGTTGACTCAAAAAGGTTATATTAAACGTATTGAGCTTGATAACTTTGCAAGTATCAGAAGAAGCGGTATTATAGCGATTTCGCTTGAAGAAGGCGACAAACTTAACTGGGTAAAACTTGCAAAACCGAATGATGAAATCATAATTGGTACATCCTGCGGTATGGCAATAAGATTCCCGATTGAGGACTTAAGACCGCTCGGAAGAAGCGCAAGAGGTGTTACATCCATGAAACTCCGCGCTGCTGATACAATTATCGGATGTGATATTGTTCCCAGGAACTATGATGCGGATCTTCTTGTTGTAACATCAGACGGTTTTGGAAAACGAACAAAACTCTCTGAGTTCCGTACACAAAATAGAGGCGGTATTGGTTTGATTGCAACCAAGTTTAAGTCTAATATGTCAAGACTTGTTGCTCTTACTATTGTTGAAGAGAGTGATGAAATAATGCTTGTTACAGCAAACGGTATTGTAACAAGGATTAAAGCTGGTGATATCTCTTGTCAGGGCAGACCGGCAACGGGTGTAAGAGCTCAAAACCTTGTTGATAATGATACGGTTGTTTCAGTCAATAAAATTGTAAATACGGATAAAGAAGATGATTCAGAAGAAGTCTCTTCTGATAATGGGTGTACTGCAGAACAGATGCTTGATGGAGAACAAACAACAATCCTCGGATCTGAAGAATAAAAAATAAGAGATTGTTATACCATTCCGTCAAAATTTCCGGCTAGGATTTTCAGTGCATTGTCTTCTGCTCTTTGAGCTCTCTCTAAAGCTGCTTGTAGACCAGAGTTGTCGAAGTTTTTCTGAATATTGGCTGCTGTTTGGGATGGAATATATTTTTTCTCGCTTTTGTTTTCTTTGTCTGATTTTGAAATTATATTCTCTGAAGATGGAATATATGTATATGTGTCAATTGAATCCTTCTTAAGCGGATGCGGAATTATATTTTCAGAAGAAGGAATATAGGTATAATTATCGACTTTTTCTTCTTTTTGTTTCTGATTTAACGGCTGCGGGTTAATTACAGGCGGGACTTCGCTGCTAATATTTTTACATTCAGTTTTATCCCCATCTTTACCTTCATTTTTACCCCTTGTTGATATCATATTTGCCTGTTGATTTTGAACAGGCTGAATCTGCTGCTGAACAGCTCCGTATTGCTTAATCTTTTGAGCTTCGTAAAGCCGTTCATTGAGGTCTTTTCTTAAGAATTGTTTTTGCGCTTTCTTTTCAGCATCCTGTTCCTCTTTTTTCATTGAATCGTAGGATTTACCAAAAATGGCAGTTGAACCTTTATGAATAAGTGTATCTAATACGCCGGTTGAAATGCCTGCCCAAAGGAGTAATCTCATTGGTACACCACCAATATTTCTGAAGACATTTGGTAATTTTCGCCCCATATTTGCTGCAATATTTGAACTCTTGTATGGTTTAAATGTTTCCAAATCCATTGTTAAGAATTGTCCAAGCTTTCTTATACCTTTAGTAAAGATATTCTGGTCTTTAACCTTAAGCATATCTTTAAGGGCTTTTTTAGCTTTTTTGTAATCAGCTTTTGTTTTGAACTGACTACTCTTAGCCTTTTCATTAAACTGTTTAAGAGTTTCTCTGAATGCTTCAACTTGTTCTTTAGTCATGCCTGCATACTTAACACCGCCAAAAGAGTGCATCATCCTTAAAGCAAGCGGGAATGTTACAACCCAGGACATAGACTGAATAAGGCTTCCCATAAATGTTCCGACTTTTTGGTCTTTATCTGCTTTTCTTGTATTCATAGCGACTTCAATTAACAAAGGAGCAATAAATAGTAACAAACCGGCTTTACCTCCGCCGAATGTTAATCCTCTGTAAACCATTTGCATTAATTTTGATGTAAACCTGCCGGTTGCGGTTTTGGCTCCGCCTGACATACTGTGGAGTTTGTTATAAATTTCATCACAACCGATTGTTCTTTCGAAAGGTTTTGTAAGAGGCCCAAGCCATTTAAAATGTCCGGCTCCGATTTTTACTTTATTTCTAACTTTACTTACAGCCTCTTCGACATCCGGGACATATTTTCCCAAAATGTCATTCTTTATAAGTTTTAATTTTTCAGGAGTCATTCCCATCTCTTTTAAAATTTCTTTTTTAGTAGCTTCTATGGATTTTTCACCAAGAGCCTGGATTTTATCTATCTGTGCCTGACTTCTTCCAAGACGGGACAAAAGAACTTGATTTATTACTTTTGTTTCAGGAATTTCACTAATTCTTGTGACATTAAACGTCTTTTTAAGCATTTCTTTTTCAGCTTTTGTAAGCCCGACATTTGCAAGTTTCGGACTTCCGGCTTCACCAAGTTTTAAATTATCGGCTATTCTCACAAACTCCTGAACAACCTCCTGCTTCTGGTTAAACATTTGTGATTTAACCAGAGACCACTCCGGCATTGTCGGTGTATCTCTCATGGCTCTTAAAAGCGCACTGTTTTGAACAGCTTTTGCACCTGCGTTTTTAACAGAGCCAAGCCCTTTTATAACAGATTGAGCAGGCTTGCTCTGAATTAACTTTGATTCCTGAATTCTGTCACCAAGTCTTGCGGCTTTTCCAACGAGACTTGTCTCATATTTACCTCCGCAAGCTTTTGAGTAAGCATCAGCTCCAAAATTCAGTGCAAACCATGTCGGAAGCACCAGAAGCGGATATTCAATAAACGGTGTTATAACCCCCATCATATCAACTTCTTTTACAGTTTCCTTAAAGCTTTTGTGTTCATAATTATCCGGCACATAATA
>CALUVK010000213.1 GCA_944324205.1 Candidatus Gastranaerophilales bacterium
AGTAGGCTAGGGTTTGATGGACACTCTAGGTATAGATTGGGAAGATATTGAAGACGTAAGAACAACTATATTACAAAAAGCTGAACTCCTTATTTCTGAATTAGCATAGGTGATATATGCAAAATCGAATAGTTTTAGTTTCAGATGATTCTGATTTTTTTGAGTATCTAATACCAAAGCTTTTCATCAGAAAAAATGATGAAATTTTTCGCTGGAGTTATGAAAAATTCTATGAAAAAATGTCGCTATATAAAAATTCGGTAATTATAATTAACGCTGAAAATAAAAATGAAGAAGCTTTGAGTTTTTTATATTTATTAAAAGATCGGCCAGTTATTTTTTTCGCATATAACGTAAATAAAGATTTTGAACTGAAAGCTTATCAAGCGGGTGTTCTACACTTTATTACCCCCTTTACTGATGACGATGAGTTGCAGGCCAAACTTTCTTTAGCACTAAAACTAGCATCAGTATTAGAAAAATCTCAACAATATAGAGAATTTTTAGTAAATAATAGTATTATAAAGCAGGATAAAGAAGTTTTTTTAGATTATGAAAATATAATGGATAAAGAATTGGAAAAAATTCGTAATAATGCTTCTAATGCTGTTTTAGTTGCAATTTCTCCAAATGAAAAAACTAAATTTTTAATCCAATCGGATAAAATGGAAGAAATTATATTAGATAATATTAGAAAAAACGATATATTGATGAACTATGCACCAAATAAATATTTTTTGATATTATTTGATACGAATATAGAAAGTGCGGAAAAGAAATGGGCAAAAATTAGAGGTAAAATGCCCGAAAAAATATATGCAGGTTTTGCAAATATTTTAACAAAAGAACGACGGCAATTAATTAATGAAGTTTTAAGTAAACTTCATGAGGCGATTAATTATGACAAAGATTATATAGAGCGTACGCCGGTTGCTGATATAGGAATTAGCGGGGGAAATTTTAAAGTATTCAGACAAGAATTGAATAAGAAAATTGAGAATATAATAGTTCCTGTATTTTATCATATACAGCAAAAATATAACGCAAAACTCTTTGGTATGATGATTGAACAATATTGTAAAGACGGTGTTAGTATTTTAACAATAAAGGGGCGCAATGCTT
The DNA here is from genome assembly GCA_944324205.1 of Candidatus Gastranaerophilales bacterium. GTDB lineage: Bacteria > Cyanobacteriota > Vampirovibrionia > Gastranaerophilales > Gastranaerophilaceae > CAG-196. The sequence continues at coordinate 1,123 of CALUVK010000213.1, forward strand.
CTGCTTCTTTTACAATTACATGGCCAGGTTTTTCAAAGATTAATATGGATATAGAATATAAAACAGCTAACGCAATTCCGTCTAAGAGATTTTCTATAGATCATAACGAGCTGGAAGCTGGTTTTATAGAAGATTTATTAGAACAGTTTATAATGGAATTCAGAAAGGAGATAAATGATGACAATTCTTAATGCTGAAAACAGTCTTGTTTTGATTATTGATATACAAGAAAAGTTGTTAAATGCTGTATTTGATAAGATTTTAGTAGAGAAAAAATCTGAAATAATAGCCAAAGCTGCTAATATATTAAACATTCCTGTCATTGTGACAGAACAATATCCAAAAGGACTGGGAGCTACTGTTAGTACAATAAAAGAATGTCTTGCAGAGGATACAAAATATTTTGAGAAAACAGCTTTTTCCGCACTAGATAGTACTGATATAAAAGAAGCTATAAAAAAGGCTGATAAAAAACAAATTATTTTATTTGGAATAGAAACTCATATTTGTGTTAGCCAAACGGCAAACGCTTTAATAGAAGAAGGGTATGACGTTTATATTATAAGAGATGCATGCGGAAGTCGTGCTGAAATAGAATATTCAGCAGGTTTAGCCAGAATGAAAGAAAACGGAGTACATATAATAACTGCTGAAATTGCAGTTTTTGAATGGTTAAAGGGAGCAGGAAATCCTAAATTTAAAGAAGTTCAAACTCTTGTTAAATAGTTTAGTTTTCTCAATTTTGCAGAATTTGTTCCGAGACCTGTAAGAAGCATTGTGGATTTTTCGTTAGTCCGCTCATCTTCAATATTATATTTATTAAAGAGGATTTCAGAGAGTTCATATCCTGATAATCCCTCTTTTTTTATAAGAATTTTAGTAATATCATCTCCATAGAATTCCAGGTTAGTAAGCTTTGAGCGGATTTCTTTGATTTGTGTTATCAGAGTTTCTATTTTTTTTCTTCCCCTTGATGAATTCAAATAGTTTATATTGGCCTCTATTGTTGCAAGCATCGGGTAAGAGGGTGATGTTGTTGTAATCATTTTAAGTTTTGATTTTGTATCTAAATCACAATTTGAATGCAAAAGGGCTGTGGGATTAATACCGCCCGCGGTTTTATGGAGTGATTGGACAGTATAATCTGCATATTGTACAGCACTTCGGGGCAAATTTTCACTAAAAGGATACAGAGCTCCATGAGCTTCATCTACTATAAGATAGACGTTGTATTTTTTGCAGACACTGCTTATTTTCGGAATATCAGATACAATTCCTTCATAGCTCGGCGAAGTTACAACAAGAGCTTTCGGGGCATATTTCTTTATCAGCTCCTCTGCATTTTCTAATCTTTCATAAATCCCCCATTCCTTATTGTATGGAAGCGTATATTCAATGATTTCAGCTCCAGCAAGCAGAGCCCCGTTTTTGTGGCAGGGATGAGCCTTATCCCAGATTAAAATTTTATCTCCCGGCTTGCAGCAGGCAAGAATTGAAGCTATAATTCCGCTGGAAGAACCGTTTGTTAAAAAATGAGTGGATTTTGTCTCGTAAATTACAGCGGCTCTTTTTTCAGCCTTCTCTAAAGCTTCCTGCGGATTATACGCATCAACCTCTGAAATATCAGCTCTATACCACTGATAAAACTTGTGCATAACAGCGAACTTTCCGCCATGGCTCGGAGTTGTGAAAAGAGTTTTTCTATTTTTCTTCTTTAAAATAGATATTAAGCTCATTTCTATATTTTAACACAATATTACATTAAAAGAATTTTATTAAAAGTTATTTGGGGGTAAATGTAACCGGCTTATAGATGCTCCTCCCAGCCTGCTGTCATCTTGGGGGTAAATGTAACCGGCTTATAGATGCTCCTCCCAGCCTGCTGTCATCTTGGGGGTAAATGTCAACCGGCTTGTAGATGCTCCTCCCAGCCTGCCGT
>CALUVK010000214.1 GCA_944324205.1 Candidatus Gastranaerophilales bacterium
AATCTCTTTGAATTTCAGAGATCCTTCGGGCGGGCTGGGCATAAACTGACCCAAATTCTATTTACCCCTCCGCCCTCTGGATGACGGTATGTTTGGAGGTTATGGATGGTAGTCTGTTGGGGATTTGGATGACGGCAGGATTTTAGGCTTTTGATGACAGTTTGTTTTGAAGTGGTACTTCCCCACTCACCCTGTCATGCTGAACAAGCCGGCAGAAGAAAGTTTTGTAGCAAATTTTGTAACTAAAAGAACTGTGTTTTAGATATTTCCAATATTCTAATTTTAACTTATAAGTTACAAAATATAAAAAACTATTTGCTATTTTCAAGATATTTTCTTGCGCATTCAAACATAGAGTTTATAAGTGCTGAATTAGAGTAAATATTCATACCGGCAGATTCAAGCACCTGCTTAACCCTGTTTTCCCACATCATATAAACCTCATCCTCCGGCATGTTGAGGGTTTTGCCGATAAGTTTAAGTTCTTTATAATCTATAGGAACAGGAAGTGCACCACGCAGAATATCTACTATGTCAATACGTTTTTTTCTTGGAAAAGCTTTTAAGAAGGAAACTACGCTAAGTTTATTTTCTTTAATATAATCTTTTAATGTTTCGACGGCTTCATCAATCAGAATTGGTTCTTGTGGAATTCTGTATTCAGAAAACTCTTCCGGTGAGATATCCATAACAGTTGCAATTCTTTCAATTGTAGTACCTCTGGTTGAAAATGGAACTGTTTCATCAATAAGATTATAAACGTAAGAAAGAGTTACACCAATCATTTCTGCAAAATCACGTTTGTGAAGTGAATTCTTTTTTAGAAATTTTGCAACTTTTTCAGAACTTTTTTCGGGGATTATTTGTTTCATAATGATTACCTCTCTTATTTTGTTAACTATAAGATAATGGATTGTAAAAATTTTCATAACCCTACCCCTGATAGCCGGTAAGTCGATTTCTATTGAGTGTAAAATAATAAATTGTGATATACTTATCTTATGAGGATATTGAAGCTGTCGCTTAAGGATTACAGGAATTGTACCGATATAACACTTGATTTTGAGTGTTTAAAGACTCTTATTATCGGAAAAAATGCTCAAGGTAAAACTAATATCTTAGAGAGTATTTATTTTTTATCCGGCTTAAAAACCCCGAGGACATCTGCAGTTTCGGATTTAATACAATTCGGAAAAGACAGGTTTGAAATCAGCGCTCTTTTAGAAAAAAATAGTACGGATATAGAGCTTGATTTTTCTTATAATACGGAAAAGAAGCGGGAAACAAAAATAAATAAGGTTAAATCTAATACAAAGGATTTTAAGCTTGTATTAAAAACTGTGCTATTTTCAACAAAAGACCTGCTTCTCCTGCGCGGAACTCCGCAGGACAGGAGAGACTGGCTTGATAGAGCCATATCGCAGATATATCCGGCTTATGATGAAAGACTTTCTAAATATGATAAGATAAGAATTCAAAAAAATAATTTGCTGAAAAACGAAGTTGTAGACGAAGCTCTTTATGATATATATAATGAACAGCTTGTTATAACGGGTGCTAATATAATTTTTTTGAGAAAAAAATTCCTGAAAGAAATAGAAAAAATAGCCTGCGAAAAACATCGGATAATTAGTGAAACTGAGAGTTTCAGTTTAAATTATACCTGTCCTGAAGATGAAATTGAAGCAATAAGCTGTTATTTAAAGCGGGAGTTAGCGGAAAGACGCAGGGAAGAATTTGCACGCCGTCAGGCATGTGTGGGGCCGCATAGAGATGATATAGAGTTTAAAATAAACGGTATAGATGCCTCTAAATTTGCCTCTCAAGGCCAGCAGAGAACTCTCGTTCTTGCTCTTAAGCTTTCTGAGCTTGAGATAATAAAAGAAAAAACGGGTTTTTCTCCGGTTCTTTTGCTAGACGATGTCCTGGCGGAACTGGATGAAGTCAGACAGAATTATCTTTTAAAATCAATAGGAGAAGATACACAGACGATAATAACTTCGGTTGATACATTATTATTTGAGCAGGAATTTTTAAAAGATGTTAAAATATATAATATAGAAAACGGCGGAATTAAGACTGCAGAAGGAGCGGCGATATGATATTAGTAACAGGCGGAGCAGGATATGTTGGAAGCCATCTTGTAATGGCATTATTAGAGCAGGGAAAAGATGTAATTGTTTTTGACAGTCTGGAGCTCGGGCATATTGAAATTATTGAGACAATGAAAAAATACGGTAATCTTAAATTTGTGCAGGGAAATTTAAAGAATCTGGATGATATAAGAGGAATTTTTCTTGTAAATAAAGATATAGAGGCTGTAGTTCATTTTGCCGCGTATTCTCAAGTTGAAGAAAGTGTTAAAAATCCTCAAAAATATTATTACAATAATGTATATGGTACTTTAAATCTTTTAAATGCAATGCTGGAATTCGGGGTAAATAAAATAGTATTTTCATCAACTGCTGCAACTTATGGCGAGCCTTCTTATACGCCAATCGATGAAAATCATCCGCAAAATCCAATTAATCCATACGGGAATTCAAAATTAATGGTTGAAAAAATTATGGATGATTATGACAGGGCTTACGGCCTAAAATCTGTAAGACTCCGCTATTTTAATGTAGCAGGAGCTGATATAAAAGCCCGAATAGGCGAATGGCACAATCCTGAAACACATTTAATTCCAAATATTTTGAAAGCGACACCGGATAAGAAATTCAAAATGTTTGGCACGGATTATAATACTAAAGACGGCACCTGCGTAAGAGATTATATCAATGTAGAAGATTTAGCCCAGGCTCATATAAAAGCTTTGGACTACTTGAATAACGGCGGAGAAACAAATTATATCAATCTTGGTACAAATGAGGGTAATAGTGTAAAAGAGGTTTTCGAGGCCTGCGAAAAGGTAAAAGGAGTTTCAATTCCGCTTGAAGCTTGTCCTCGCAGAGCCGGTGATCCTGCAATTCTTGTTGCGGATAATAAGAAAGCTAAAGAGGTTTTGAATTGGATTCCCCAAAAAGACCTGACTGATTGCATAGAGA
>CALUVK010000215.1 GCA_944324205.1 Candidatus Gastranaerophilales bacterium
TCACCGTAAATATTAAGGAGCTTCGGATATAGATGAGCTATTTTAATTCTTGTCATACAGCCATTTCCTTAATAAGTTTTACTGATTTTTGGCGTTTATTGGTATGAGTTTTTATGTATTCATCCAGCAAATCAAAACAAACCTGACAGACTTTTTCGGTTGCTTTTTTATCGTAATCGCTTTCATAGTCGAAATCAAACTGGAGCATAGCTTGCAGAAAATCTCTTATTTTATGGTGCATTTTAAGTTTCACGCCCAAATGTTCATTGCAATCCCTGCATATAATTCCGCCCATAGAAGATGAAAAATACATATCTTCATCGAGAACCTGCTCCCTGCAGCATAGGCAGGTATCTAATTCTACACAAAAGCCCATAATTAAAAGTATTTTTAACTGGAATTTTATAGCAGCAATAAGCATATCCTTTTTTTCTTTGGCATCAGAAATGCGGTTAAGAGCCTTGTATAAAAGGTCATAAATCTCTTTTGATGCTGCTTCCGAGCCTTCACCGAAATTCATTACTACTTCAGAAATATAAGAAGATAATATTAATTTATCCATATCCTCTCTTGTTTTGCGAAAATGATTAACTGTCTGCGCCTGCACGATTGTATCCATCGAACGGCCCTTAAGTAGCTGGAGAGAGTTTGCAACAAGTAAATCCATTCTTGCACCGAGCTTGCTCTTAGGCTTTTTTATCCCTTTTGCTACTCCTTTAATAAGCCCGTTTTCCTTAGAGTACATAACTATTATTTTGTCCGCATCATTCAGATTATAAGATTTTAAATTAATCGCTTCCGTAAGATAATTATTCATAATAAGCCTTCGTTCCCTGATATACGCCTCTGAATATTTTTTCCAATTCCGGCTCATCGTTTGAATTTTCAAGCGCTTCTTCCTGTGAAATAAAGCCTTTGTCAGTAAGTATCGCAAGCGATGTGTTCATTGAAATCATGTTATCAATAGTATTGTCTCTTAATAGTTCATAGATTTCGTCCGTATTATCTTTATTGATGTAATCCTTAATAGTAGAAGTTACAACCATAATCTCGCATGCCGGATATCTTTTTTGTTCTTTTTCTGAGTAGATAAGCTTTTGCGCAATCGTAGCCCTAAGCGTTTCCGATAACTGTTTTCTTATTAAATATCTGTTTGATTCATCAAACATGTTTACAATTCTGTTAATTGTTTGGACGGCATCGTTTGTATGCAGTGTTGATAAAACCAAATGACCGGTTTCAGAAGCCTTAAGGGCAGCTTCCATAGTTTCTTTATCTCTTATCTCTCCAATAAAAATAACATCAGGGTCTTGGCGAAGTGCATATTTTATACCGTCAGAAAAAGATTTTGTATCAACAGCTACCTGCCTTTGGGAAACAATACTTTTTTTGCAACCAAAGACATATTCTATAGGATCTTCTATTGTTATTATATGCTTAGAAGAATTCATATTTATTTGGTTTATTAAAGATGCAATTGTTGTAGATTTCCCACTGCCAGTAGGTCCGGTAACAAGAATAATTCCATTTTGATATTCAACAAAAGTGTGTAAAATATCAGGAAGTTCCAAATCACTTAGCTGTGGTATATTATAAGAAATATTTCTAATCACAAGACCCGGCATACCCAGCTGACGGTTATAATTAATCCTAAATCTTGAACACCCTTTGATTTCGTACATGAAATCTACGTCACATAGAGTAAGAATTTCATCCCGTATTGCAGTCGGAGCAATTTCAAGAATTGCGCTATCTAATTCCTCCTTTGTTAAAGGAGTCATATTCGTCTTTTTAATAAACCCATTTTTTCTTATATAGGGAGGATGCCCGACCTTTAAATGTTCATCAGATGCTCCAGTCGCTACAGCACTTCTTAAAAAATGTAATATATCAAAATTCTCTCCCATAACTCTCTCCTATTAATTTAATCCTACCATTATTATTTTTTTTTGACAATATAAAAAAAAACCGGTTTTATGCCCGGTAGAATTTATATAATAAATTAAGTTGATTAGCAAGAATAACTACACCCGCCTCCGGAGAAACTTGAACCGCCGGAAGAGAATGACACTGAAGAAGAAGCTATTGAACCACAAGACTCTACACTTCCTGCATATGCAATTGACCCACAAGACTCACTGCCTGAATAAGCAATTGCACCGCTTGTTTCACAACTTTCGCCAAATGCCATAATAGTAGCATCACTCGGACCTGAATAAAAGCTGCAAGAATCGGTGCCATCTCCATCTGGAGTAGCCGAAATAAGTGATGTATTATCTGAAATCAGGTGTGTTGTTTTAGGAGCAGTATCAGCACCTATAAACATAAAACATGAATTTTGTTTTTCATCTGTTGATAATGTGAGCATAACCTTAATCCTTACTGTGTATAGTGTTTACATATATATAAAGTAAAAAAATGGAGCCTGATTTCACAACTTATTATTTTCTTTACAAATCTTTACATATATAGCTGGAATAAAGCATTACTATGTAAAACATAATAAAGATATTTAGGGAAAAATTTAGTTATAAATAAAGAGAGGATTTATTCCTCCCTTTTAAATCTTAGTCATTGTTAAACAAAGATTTCCAAAAATTTGTTTCAGCTTCTATTGCATTTCTTGTATTTTCACGTCTTTTTTGAGCTTCTCTCTGTTTCTTCTTTAGTTCACGCTGTCTTTCACGCTGTTGTTTTTTGTATGCTTTTTGACGTTCTTTTTGCTGCTTCTCATAAGCTTTTTGTCTCTGCTCTCGCGCTTTTCTTTGAGCTTCTGCCTGCGAATTAAGTTCTTTTTCTTTTTTTGTAATCGGAGAAATCAAATTATCCACAAAATTTTGAATACGCGATTCCGCCGCATTTGCTGCCATGGAAGATGTTAGTATTGCAATAATTGCTGCTGCTAAAAACTTTTTCATGAGCTAATAATCCTTTCTTATTTCTTAATTAAAGAGTTCCAGTAATCCTTCTCTGCCTGAATAGCATCTTTTGTTGCCTGACGTCTTGCTTTAGCTTCTTGTCTTTGTTTTTCAGCTGC
>CALUVK010000216.1 GCA_944324205.1 Candidatus Gastranaerophilales bacterium
GTAGCATCCTCTCTTGCTGCGAAACTGGAAGAAGATAATAAGACTTTATCTGAATATCTTACAGAAATTTTTGACGAAAATAATATTAAAGCAAAGTATGATGTAAGAGAGGATATCGCTTATTATAACGAGTCGGAGCCCGATATTGAGAAGTTAAAACTTGCTAAAGTCGAAGGTGAAAAACAGAGAACAAAGAACGATTTATTCTATTTGTCGCTTGCAATAGCTATAAGAGAAGGTATTGCAGATATTGAGTCTGTTAAAAAAGTTCTGAATGGTGCTTTTGCGGAATTGAGTTTTGATAATCTTAAATCAGTAAAATTTGTAGGCGATGGTACGTATCTGCAGTTTGCGGATAAATACATTGAGATACGCCCGTCAGGAACCGATGCTAAAACTAAAGCATACGGCGGCGGAGAAAAACTTGATGATATTGCAAAATTTGCCCGCGTTCTCGGCAACTATTCGGGAGAAAGAACAGAATTGCATAAGGAGCTTATATCTAGCGAGTTCTACAATAATTCAAAAGATAAAGCAATGGATTATTATCTTAAGTTTGTAGAAAAAGATGCAAATAATGAGACTTTTGTAATTCCGGATTATAAATTTTAGAAAACAAAAGCGGGATTTTATCCCGCTTTTGTTTTGTTATTAATCATCAAAGTCTAATAAGTCTTTGTGCGGTAATTTTAAGACATCTGCGATAATTTTTATTTTGGATAAAGTTATATCGGTCTTGGCTGTTTCAATCATTGATATCATTGAACGTGAGATACCTTCAACTGATAGAAAATCATCTTGCTTAATACCTTGCTTTTTTCTTAGCCGTTTTAGGTTTTTTGCAAATTTTTGTAAATATTGCTTGTTCATTCTTTTATTGTCAGTCATACTGGTAAAATAACAATCAGTACCATTGGCATAAATTAAAAATGGGAGGGAAATTATGGAAAATGAAATTACAAATAGCACAGATGCAAGAGAACTGGAAAAGATTATAGTTACAAATAGTTATCTGGTTGATCTGCTTAGAAGTTATTGCGAAGATAATAGTAATATTGGTGAACTATCTGGTGTAGCACCTATTCTCGATATATTATCAGAAAAACAGACTAAAGCATTGAGTTTAGTTTCACAAATAGATTAATGTAATTTAATATCAACTATACTTTTGAAGTCTGATATTGAACAATCTCATAATTTCATAATGGTAAATTGAACTTAACCATGTAAGATGCTAAATAACTATCTGGTAAATAATAAGCATAAATAAAGCAAAACGTAGCAAAGAAAAGCTATTCTCCTTATATATAAAAACCCTAAAATCGACTTTTTTCTTTGTCTAGTTTTAGGGTTTCAGTTCATTTATCCCGCTCTTTTTTATCAAAATAATCTTTTTATTTTAGAGCAACTGTCATATCAGCTTCTATGCAGACTTTACCATTAACATATCCTGTACCGTGGCTCTTGCAGATAGGCCCTTTTGCTTTAATTAGTTCAATAACCATATCAAACCTATCACCCGGTCTTACGATATTTTTAAACCTTACATTATCAACACCTGCATAAAGAGTTAATTTACCTTTGTATTCAGGAAGGCACATAAGAACAGGAGCTGAACATTGTGCCAGCGCTTCAAGCTGTAAAACTCCCGGCATTACAGGATTACCCGGAAAATGACCCTGGAAAAATTCCTCGTTCATAGTAAGGTTTTTGTATCCCTTAGCGTACTTACCGGGAATACATTCAGTAATCCTATCAACAAGTAAAAAAGGATATCTATGCGGTATCATTTCCATAATCTGCATTGTATCAAATGATAAAATTTCACCTTCTTTGATTTCTTCTGTCATAAATCTCTCCTTTATATTTTAACCAACTTATTTTTCAATATTTGTGCGACTTTCGCATGAACTGCATGTCCGGCTTCTTTTGCAAGAATCTGCACCCTCATGTTCAAAGGTGAAACTCCCGTTAAATAAAAATCCCCGATTAAATCCAGAATTTTATGCTTAACCGGTTCTTTTTCAGACCTCAATTCCGTAGTAAATCCTTCATCCTTAAGTCCTACTGTATTATCAATCGTAACCCCTTTTGCAAACCCGAGCATCTGGAATTTCTTCAAATCCTTATAAAAACCAAAAGTTCTTGCCTCTATTATTTCTTCAAGGTTTTTATTATCCATTGTAACCCATCTTTCAGTCAAATCCGGATGGTCATAATTAACAGCATAAGTAATCCTGAGTTCTTTATCCGGAACAACAATAAGACTCGTCTTGCCGTTTAGGTAATAAACAGGCTCTTCTATCGTATATAAATCCCTATTTACCCCCTCAATACCGGCTTTCCTGAATAACTCAACCCATACCTTAGAGCTTCCATCAAAAATCGGCATTTCTACTTCTGAAAGGTAAACATCAATTGAATCAATTCCGCATATAGCACACGCTGCAACAAAGTGTTCGCAAAGCATTACCTTATACTTGTAATCTCCAAGTAAAGTCCGGTGCTCTTTACTGCATAATGTTACACAATGTTCTGTTGAGTACAAATTTTCAATACAAACATCAAAAGGTTTATCCGCTCCTTTAGAAAAAATCCGGATTTTACCACTCACGGAAGGCTTTATAGTAACCTCGCAGAGCTTATTTTTCATAAGCCCTTTCCCTGATGTCTTTATCTCTGTCTTAATTGTACCCATATTATACCTTTGTCCTGTCGGTTACCCCTTTACCCCTTCGTTAACCCCCTCTTCAAAAGAGCGCAAAAGAGGTTCATATTTTTTGAATTTTGCAATCAAATCGCCAGCATCTTTCATGATTTTTAACTGCTTAATAAATTCTTTTCTCGGAACAGCAGGAGCACCTACAACAATTGATTTAGCAGGGAAACTCTTTGTAACGCCGGCTTGAGCTGCAATAATAGTATCATCTCCTATCTTGATATGGTCTGCAAGACCTGCTTGTCCTGCAATTACAACTCTATCTCCGATTACGCAGCTTCCTGCAATACCGACTTGAGAAACAATCATACATCCTTT
>CALUVK010000217.1 GCA_944324205.1 Candidatus Gastranaerophilales bacterium
CTAAATATGCAGAGTTTGTAGAACTTTTAAATACTGTCAATGATTATAAAAATAAATTTATGACAATTGATTTGTAATCAATTTATATTGAACAACCTTTAATAGCTTTAAAAAAAGTTTCTTTTTCGTGTTAAAATATCTAAGTGAGGTTATTATGTCAATAAAAAAAGTTGTAAGATACGGAGAAGCATCTCTGAGAGAACCATCAAAAGAGGTACATAAAGTTTCTCAAAAAATAAAAACACTTGTATCAGACTTGCTGGATACAATGTATGCTCAAAACGGTGTTGGACTAGCGGCTCCGCAGATAGGAGAAAATTACAGAGTTTTTGTAATAGATACTTCAACCGGTGATGAACCGTTAAACCCGATGGTATTTATAAACCCGAAAATAATTAAAAAGTCAGGCGCTGTGATAAGTCATGAAGGATGTTTAAGTTTTCCGGAAGCATTTACTGATGTGAAAAGATATGCAAATGTTATGATAAAAGCTTTGGATAGAAATGGCCGTTCTTTTGTATTGGAAGCTAAAGACGGAAGCCTTCTTGCAAGAGCTATTCAACATGAATTTGATCATCTTGATGGCATTCTTTTTATTGATCATGTAATAAATCGTTTTGAAGCAGAAGAAGTTTTGAAAAAATGTAACCTTCCAAGTATTGAAGTTGAAAAAATTCTTGATGAACCGGAACTTGAAAAAGAGATAGAAGTTCTTTTGGAAGAGAAAGTACATAAGGAAGAGAAATAAAGAAATTAAATGTTTTTTCTCCGATAATAACGCGATTTGTATAAAGGAGAATTTAATGATAAGTATTGTATTTTTTGGTACACCTGATATTGGTTTAAAATCACTGGAACATTTTTATAATTCAGATAAATTTAATGTACTTGCTGTTGTAACCCAGCCTGACAAGCCGTCAGGGCGCGGACATAAACTTACGCCAAGTCCAATAAAACAATTTGCTGTAGAACATAACATAAAAGTTTTTCAACCCAAATCAATAAGAAAAGAACCGGATATAATAGAAGCTTTAAAAGAACTAAAGCCTGATTTTTTTGTTACATTTGCATTTGGTCAGATTCTGTCACAAGAAGTTTTAGATATTCCTAAATATGAAACAATAAATTTACATGTATCTCTTCTGCCAAAATATCGTGGAGCTAACCCTATTCAACGTGCAATTATCAATGGTGATAAAGAAACCGGAATTTGTACGATGATTACAGAATTAGGCCTTGATTGCGGTGATATTTGTCTGAAATATCCAATTGAAATTACACCTAATATGAATTGTGTAGAACTTTTTGAAATTTGTTCAGAAAAATCTCCGGAGCTATTAGAAAAAACTCTAATCGGACTAAAAGACGGCACACTTGTTCCGACTTGCCAGTGTAGTGATGGAGTTTGTTTTGCAGATAAATTGAAAAAAGAAGAATGCAAGATAGATTGGTTAAAATCTGCAGAAGAAATTCATAATCTTGTTCGTGGGGTTTACAAGTGTCCCGGTGCGTTTTTTGATTATGAAGGAAAAATTATTAAGGTTATGGAGACAGAACCTCTGGATGAAAATATTGAAGGGAATATTGGTGATTTTGTTAGGATTTCTAAATCCGGTATAGATGTAAAAACCGGAAATGGTATCTTAAGACTCATAAAAGTAAAACCCGAAGGAAAATGTGAAATGTTAGCAAGGGACTGGGCTAACGGAATTAAACATAATAATTAATTTAATGGCTCTGCCAAAAATGCCGCTTCTGTATTTTATTTTTAAGTTTACTTTTAGCAAATTCTATTGCTTCTATTTCGGAATAAAAAACTTTGTTCTCTCCGGTTTGTGCTATTATTCCCAATGTTTCAAGCTGTTTTTTTACTTCCTGATTTTTTAATACAAGTAATATTTTCACTTTTTGCGCCTGCAATCTTATTATAATATCTTCCAGAGCAAAGATTGCTGAAATATCCAGAAGTGCATCTGAAGAGTAGTCAAGGATTAATATTTTTGTGCCCCAGATATCTTCAAATTGAGAAATTAATTGGGTTGCAGAGCCGAAAAAGAATTGACCGTCAATATGCACAACACGGATTTTATGTTTGTAATCTTTATCCAGAAGTTTTTCAAGTTTTTCAATATCTTTATCATATACAGTTTTTTGAATAAGTTTGGCGCTGTCTGCCGTTCGTTTTGCATAAAGTAAAGCTGCGCAGGTAATACCTGCACCAACAGCAACTATCAAATTATAAAAAACAGTTAGTATGAATACTATAGATAAAACATATAAGTCATCTCTGGGCGCAAATTTTATAACTTTGAGAAGTTTAACATCAATAATATCGTAGCCGATTTTAATAAGAATACCGGCAAGTACTGCAAGCGGAATTTGGGCAACAAAACCGGAAAGTTTAAACAATAGAATTACAAGAATAACAGGATTAATAATTGCGGTTAATTTTGTAGTAGAGCCGGTATTAATAGCCGCAACTGTTCTCATAGTTGCAGCAGAGCCGGGCAAAGAGCCTGTTAGTGCGCATACCATATTCCCCAGGCCCTGACCTAATAACATATTTTTGGATGGAGTTTTAGTTTTCATTAGAGAATCCGCAACAAGTACTGTGAGCAAGCTTTCAGCTGATAATACAATTGCCAGCATAACTGCATAATGAAAGTATGTTATAACTTCATGCAAATGAGCTTTGGGAAAAGTTAAAGCCGGCATAGAAACTGAAATTTCTGAAATTCTTTCAACATGCAATCCCATTTTTATTGATACAAATGTACAAATCACAAGTGCTATTGCTTGAGAAGGTATAATTTTATTAAACTTTTTCGGTACCGCAAAAACTATAGCAAGCGTCAATCCGCCTATTAACAAAGCATCATAGTTAATATTATTTATATTTTGGAAAAGTGCAATTATGCTGTTTATTGTATTTGACATAACAGGACAGCCGAGCAGAGGATTAATCTGCATAATTATAATAATAACACCAACGCCGTTCATAAAACCGGAAATTACCGGATATGGCAC
>CALUVK010000218.1 GCA_944324205.1 Candidatus Gastranaerophilales bacterium
GCAACCTCTTTTTCAAATGCATTTTTATAAATATTCTCGTCAAAATCATCTGAATTAACTAAAGCATACCTGTTTTCGTACTCTTCTACATAGCCTAAATAGCTTCTCAAAAGCCCTTCCGGAAGTTCTCTCGGATTTTTGGAGATAAAATTAATCACCCGATAACGCGCTCTTGTAATTGCAACATTAAACAAATTCGGCTTTTGCAGGAATATAAGGCTCTGCGGGAAACTGTTGTTTGCATAAGCCCAGGAAGTAAGGATTATATCTCTTTCATCCCCCTGGAAAGTATGCGCTGTACCGATTTCTATCTGGTGTTTCTCCATCATGTGTTCAGAGAGCACCTTCGCAACAGAGATTTTTAACTGTTCGACCTGCGCTCTGAACGGCGAAATTATACCGATACTCACTGGAGTTTCCGGATTTTTTCTCTCATCTTCAACGACTATCTCATAAAGTCTTTTTACAAGCGCCTCAATCTCGGGCAGATTTCTTGTTGCGTCGAAATCAACTTTACCGTCCGGTACAACAACGGTTTCAAGAACTTTTTTTGTATTGTCGTTCCTTCTCATAACCTTAATTCTTCCGCCGTAGAATTCTTTATTTGAGAAATTAATTATCGGTGGCAGACTCCTAAAGTGTTCATCTAAAAGAACTGGGTGCATTGAATAATAATTCGCTAAATCGAACATTGAGTTTGTTCTGAAACGCCACATTAACTGATACCTGTCATTAATTCCGTATTGTGACATAAACGATTGTTCTTTGGCTTTTTCTAAGAAAGAAAGATGCGGTAATTGCTTATCATCACCAACTACGACAGCTTTTTTAGCTCTGAATAATATAGGGAAACAGCTTGCAATATCGCATTGAGAAGCTTCATCGATGATTACAACATCGAATAAACCCGGTTTCATCGGCAAAGACCCGGATACGGCGTAAGTTGTAACGCACCAGCAGGGAAATGCCTCAAGAAGCGGTTTGAAATCCTCGGTTTCAAGAAGTCTGTTTTGGAGGTTTTTCTTCCTCTCAACCAGTGATTTTGAATGCACAAAGAGCCGCTGGCGTTTTACAGGGTCTTGCATTAAGCCTTTTAAAGCCTGTCTGCGTTTTGTTTTTAGAATATCAATCGCAAGACGTTTCTGTTTCTGTTTCAAATTCCGTATTTGTTCGGATAGAATATGAATATTTCCGGTTGTTTGAATTTCTGTTTCAATCATGCGGGCTTTGCAAACCAGTTTTGCAAATTCAAGTTCGTTCTTAAGAAGCGCAAGGTTTTCATTGTTTACATCAAAATTATTAACCTTCAAAATCTTTTTCAAATTCCCGATTGCAGACATGTTTTTTATTCCTGTCCAGAAACCGGATTTTTCAAGGTTTTCTGATAAAGCTTTGATTGAATTTTCAACAGTTGTAATCTCATCTTCTTTCAGAATATTTTTAATAAATTTCGGATTAGAATGCATCGGCTTTTCTAAGTCAATCTGCCCTTTTACGCCTGTCCATTCGCCTTCAAGTTTGATTATTTTTTCGGATTTTTTCTCTAAATCATTAATCGCCTTCAAAAGGTTTTCCATATCCGAAACATCGCAAAGAATAGAATTTTCAGCACCTTCATCCAAATCGACTTTACCTGCAAGCAGGTCTTGAAGCTGCATACTCAATTCTCTTTGATAATTCAGCCTTCCTGCCCTTAGGGCTAAAAACGGCGCCCCTAAAGAATTGAGCCTTTCCGCAACAACATCAACTGCTTTATCCATGCGGGATGCGACAAGAACGGTTTTTCCGTTTGCAATAAGATGGGCGACAAGGTTAACAATTGTCTGTGATTTTCCAGTCCCCGGAGGACCGAAAACCGATACAAGACGGGCATTTTCTACATGCTTAATTACGTTTAATTGGGCATCAGAAAGCGACAGAGGAGTTACGGGGAAAAAGTCCGCAAGTGTTTTTTGCTGGCTGTCAGTCGGTTTTGACTGTGTGTATTCTTCGTTTATCAGGTTTAATACGGTTTCTCTGTACAATCCGCTCGGCTTTTCAGCGATTTGCGTAAGCTCGTGCAGAACGCCTGCTGTAACTGCGGGGCGCTTGGTTAAAATTATTGCGCACTGGTTTGTAAGGCTTATTTTATCAAGCTTAATCTGCGTTTTCTTAGCGTTTTCTTCTTCCTCAATGATTTCGTCAATATTTTCAGAGTTAATTTTTTCCGAATAAAAATCTTTTGAGATATTATCCTCTTCAATTTTCATTGCGGGATTAAGTGACACGTCAATATCCGGAATAATCGATTTCAGTGTTGTTAAAAATATATCAAGCTTCTCTTGATTAATAGGAACAGAAGGGACAACATCCAGAAGTCCTTCAAGAAGCTGCTCTGTTTCATCTTCATCATCACTCTTTTTCATTAAAGCCGTAAGTGCGCCCGTATTAAGAGAAAGAAACTCGTCCGTCAGCATACAGTTTATATTTACCCCGTTTCTTTCAAGCCTGCAGGGAGCGTAAAGAAGCGGAGTCAAGAACTCGTTTTTCTTGCCGGATTTGGATTTCCCCGTAATAAAAATATACCCGTAAATCAGATATTTATCTTTCTGGCTTGTTTCAGACTGAATCATAAGCTCTGTTAATTTTGGATCAGAACCCTCAAGCGGCAGGTACTCTAAACCTTCCGTAAATAGACGGTCAGACCCGTCTAAAAATATCCATTTGTTGTCTTTATCAGCCTTAAGGTTTCTGAAAGTCGAGCTTTTGACCTCTTCTCTTACGCAATCGTGAAGATACTGACTTAATTTTTTTATAAAACTATTATTGAATGCCGAATTTATTGCTCTTGTCGCTTCTTGTAACATTATTTCTCCTCGGGATATATAATAAAGCATAAAGCTTTAGAGCTATTATACCACATTTTTTAAAGAAATAAACATAATAAAAATATAGAACTGTCTAGTCTGCCTAACTACCAGATAATATCTGTCCTTTAGACCTGCTTCAGAAACTCTAATGTAACTCAATACATATTGTGTTACATT
>CALUVK010000219.1 GCA_944324205.1 Candidatus Gastranaerophilales bacterium
TGTCATAACACTTTTAGATGACAAAGATTTATCACTTGATAGCTGGGCAGAAATATTAGATACTATTAATTATGAATTAACCTGCAGGCTCAAAGTCCGTCTGCCGAGAGTTTATGTAAGATAGGAGCATTTTATGAAAAAGTTTTTAATATTAATGGCATTATTATCATTACCGGTTTTGGCAGAAGAAAGCCCGTTTGAAAATCTTTCCCAGTATTTTAATTACCTGCCTAATGCCGTTCACAACAACTGGACACCATATAAGGCAGATAAGGATTATGAAGTAACCGTTCAATTCCGCGTAAAGAAAAACGGAGAAATTACTGAACCTACAATTGTAAACTCGACAGAAGAGAAAGCCAATAAATCTGTACTTGACGCTGTAAAATCCGGCGCACCTTACAAACCTTTACCGGACAAATTCCCTGGAGACAGTGTAAATACTCAAGTACAGCTCAAATACATAAAACAATCACTTCCGGACAAGACTGTTGGTTAAGTTATAAATAATTTCAAGCTTTTCAGCATCATCTGCTATTAAAGAGATATTCTGGTTGATATTTTTTATTAAATCGACCGGATCTTTTACATTATTTGTTGCAAACAGCTCTTCTGATGTAATATCAAGCGCTGAAAGAAGCTTGTCGAGAGTTTCTGCTGTGACAAAATTTTCACCAAGCTCAATACTGCTAAGCGCCCTTTGAGAAATATCTGCCATTTCAGAGAGCTTATCCTGTGTATAACCTTTAGCCATACGGATTTTTTTTATTTTCTTGCCCAGTTCTTTTTTTATACCCATAATTTACAACTTTAGCTTCATAAATACACTTGATTTAGTATTAACATGTATTTTATATTAAGTTTTGTGAAGCTGAAATACATTGTAAATTCTGAATTACGAGAATTTAGTATTTTAAATTGTAAAATTTAAGCAATTTTTTGAAACAGAAATACTTTATATAAACATAACACGAGAAAAAGCTTTTTCAAAGGACAGAGAAAAAAAAAGAAAAACAGTAGTACACAGGAAAAAAGGAGAAAAAATTATGACAAACCCACAAATCAAACCGGAAGCAAGAGTTCAAATTTATGAAGGAATGAGCGTTGAAACAGTAAAAAAAGAAGGCTCTACAGGACAAAAAATAGCGGTACCATTATTTGATAATGATGGAAATGGAAAACTCGAAGGTTATGAAGTTACAAGAATGAATCGCTGTAATTTTAAATCTGAGTCGGGCAAATTAACTATTTTTGAGAACAGAGAAGACGGAAAGCGCAGGGAAATGGAAATCAAATATGGAAGTCTGGAAGAGCTATATTCCTTTGCCCCATCTGGCAGAGCTTTAAACGACATGAACCATTTTTTCTTTGGGCGTTATGAAAAAAATGGGAAAAAATATCATAAACATAGCTTTAGTAAAGTTGCTGACTATGAAAAGATTTCTATCGATATGTCAAATGCAAAAGTAACTGTTCAAGGGGCAGAAGGTAATTTATATGCTCGTGATATAGAGCTTTCAGTAAAGGATTCTGATCTTGAAAAAATCTCAATAAAAGGAGGCAAGTTGAAACTTGAGAACGTAAAAGATGAAGGGCTGCTCTGGGATTCTGCAACAGAAGTTAAATCAGACGGAAAAACTGTCGTAAGTGCTGATGCAAACTCAAAATATGAAGTAAGCAAAGAAGAATAATAGAAAATATTTTTATACTCAAATTTAAAGTGGCAGAATTCGCAAGGTTCTGTCACTTTTATTAATTGCTTTCTAATATACGGGATACGGGGAGATTCCCTCTCATAACAGGAGAGGGTTAGGGTGAGGTGTCAAGCTTCTACAAAAAATAGGGGTAAAGGGGTAACTGATATTGATGATACTCAATATAAAAAGTAAAGCAGGGTGCGTCGTTTTGACGCAACAATAACTTTTTTCTCTTCATTTTTTCTTCTTTTTGGCATCAAAAGAAGAAAACAGAGAGCAAAAAAGAAGAAAAGAGACGCTGTTTTCTATGCTCTTACGAGCTTGGTTTGAATGGCTGTTGCGAGACTTGCCTGCACTCTTACGCTCACTATCGCTATGCTTACGCATAGCACGTTCGCGGCGTAGGCCTTATTTATCGCTTGGCTTAACAGCATATAATCAACTAACTCCCTCTGCTTTTGTTTTATTGTTGGGTTTCACTTTCGCAATATTTTAATTATCTTCCTAATGCAGTACATAATAATTGGACACCATATAAGGCTAATAAGGATTATGAAGTAACCGTTCAATTCCGTGTAAAGAAAAACGGAGAGATTACCGAGCCGAAAATCATAAATTCAACAGAAGAAAAAGCAAATCAGTCTGTTATTGATGCTGTAAAAACAGGAGCACCTTACAAGCCTCTGCCGGATAAATTTCCTGGAGAGAGCGTAAATACACAAGTACAACTTAAATTTTTAAAACAATCTCCCAATAATAAAACTGTAAGTTAAAAATATTTTATTTATTGACTAAGTTAGCACAAAAAAAAACCTTTCTTTTTTAGAAAGGTTTGGAATTTTTTTAATTAATTCCTCATGTGTAGAAGGTTAGTGTGTAGGTTGTATGAAAGGTTTGTGTTATGTGTTTCGTTCTTATGTATATATAAAGTATATTTCTTTTTTAAAATTGCGCAATTTTTTAAATTTGTTACAAAACTTAACATTAATATACAGGATTAATGTTAAGTGTATATTTTAAAAATTTATTTTTCCCAGCTTGTTCAGACAGACAGGAAAGTTGGGGAGTGATATTTTTACGAGATTCTTCGGCTCTGGGGGGATAAAATATTCCTTTCACGTTTTATTCCTTCTTTCCAGAGCCTCTGAATGACGGGAAAATTGGGATGTGTCACTTCCAAACATTCCGTCCCCCCCCAAAAAAAAACAAACTGTCATCCAGAATTTCCAATCTTGCCGTCATCCATAGACTCCCAACGTACAGTCATCCAGAGGGCGGAGGGGGTAAATCCAGTCCTGGCGGTTCACACCT
>CALUVK010000220.1 GCA_944324205.1 Candidatus Gastranaerophilales bacterium
GCTGATGCTGTTTTGAATGCAAATTATCTGAAAGAAAAACTCAAAGGCGCTTATGATTTACCTTATGATGAGCCTTGTATGCACGAATTTGTTCTTTCAGGAGAAAGACAGCATCATCAAGGCGTCTCAACTTTAGGTATTGCAAAGAGGCTGATGGATTATAACTGTCATCCACCGACGGTTTATTTCCCGTTAATTGTTCATGAAGCATTAATGATAGAACCTACCGAATCCGAATCAAAAGAGGTTCTGGATAATTTTGTTGAAATTATGCTAAAGATTGCACGCGAAATTGAAGAAAATCCGGAAGAGGTTCTCAAATCCCCGCAAACAACGCCGGTCAAAAAAATCGATGAAACACTCGCTGCCAGACATCCTGATTTAGTCTTTAAGGAGTCAGAGTAAAGGGGACATAGAGTATTTATGTTGAAAGAAATTATTAAAAAGTTCTATAAATTTTTAGCGAATAAATTTTCATTTAAATATAATGTTAAATACAAAACATCAATTGATGGCATTTCGTTTTGCTTCTATGATTCTATTGTTTCAAGAATGGTCAAGAGTGTATCAGCAGAAATCAATACCGGCGAATATTCTGATTTAAAAAATTTGGATTTAAAATCTGGAGATGTAATTATAGATATTGGCGGAAATATTGGAATTGTCTCTATCTATCTTGCTAAAAAATATCCGGGGGTTAAAATTTATGCGTTTGAACCTGTTCTAGAAAATTATAAGAATTTTTTAAAGAACATAAAGCTTAATAATATTTCATCAGACATTATAACACTTGAGCATAAAGCAGTTACAAAAGATGGACGCTGCATAAATATGAATATTAATCCAGTTAATACAGGCGGCTCTTCAATATCAGATATTATAGGTCAGGGATATATTCAGCAAAAGGAAAATTCTAATGTAACATCCATAACATTATCTAATATTATTGAAAAATATAATATAGAAAATATAAAATTATTAAAAATAGACTGTGAAGGGGCTGAATATGAAATTTTGCAAAACATTGAACCCAAAATCTTAAATAAGATTGAACTTATACGCGGAGAATTCCATGAAAATAAAAAACTAACAAATCAATTCGATGCAGATAATCTATTAAACTATACACAAAAGTATGTAAAAAACTGCAAAATAAAAATATCAAGAGATTGCTTTATTATGTAGCTTATATACACAAAGAATTATAATGAACCAACGTACCTTCTAATTCGAAAGTATAAAGAAGTTGATTTGATGTTTACTAAATTAAAGATTGCGGGTTTAGTCGTATTGTTTTCTCTCATTTACGGATATATTAAATTGTAAAATTTTTATATAGAAATCCATTTTCGTAATAAAAAATCTACATCAGTTAAAAAATCAGGAATAATTTTTAATAATTCCCTTGATTTTTCAATGTCGTATTCATGCGAGGTGTTATTACGCTGTCTGTAATACTCTTTCCACCTGAGCCAGGACTGCGCAAACCCATAGCTTTCCATATATCTAAAGATATTATTCATAGTCAGCTCTTCTTCTTTTTTGCTATATTGGAGCTTAAAATATTTTTTCATAGTTTTCCATGCAGTTTCAAAAGTGTATTCAAATCTTTTTACGCAAGAGTCAGCATAAATAGAGCACATTTCCGGCTCATCGTTTCCTTTATGGTAAACACTGTAAGATTTCTGTAAATACTCCTTTGCTTTCCTTAATGCTTCAATATCTAAATCTATATTATCCATAAGCTTATTTTTTTGAAAAATACGGGATTTATCAAAAGTTAAAAGAAATTATTAAGAAAAATTCAAATCAATATTATCTACCTAAATACAAATAAAGTCAATTTATTAAAGTATGTGTCATATGAATAGGCGCAATAAGAACAACAATTAAATTAGCACCAGATGCAATTGTAACATGTTCTCCCATTCTTCGTTCTCCACCAGGAACTGCTTGTAATACTCCCATTGCCCTGAACATTGTCCACCTTTGATAATGAGGCATTCGTATATATTTAGCAGGTGGTGTAAGCTCTCCGCCAATTATGTTATTGTTAGCCGTATATATATAAGATTTTATTGGAATTTCAAACCCGTCCGGAAGGTACATTTTGTTTACAAAGACACGCATTGCAGCATTTGTACCAATTATAGGTTCATTCTTTTTGTCTATATAGCCTGAAAGTTTTGTTCCTTCTGGAATAACATTTTTATTATAGAGATAAATATCAGATGTCGTTATAAAATTAACCTTGTCACCTTCTTCACAATATGCAGTTGAAAATTCTTGCAAGGAAATGACCGGAATATGTGTTCCTTCTGGGATATCAAACTCATCGTAATCCCTCAAACTAACTTCTGCAGCAAAAGAACAACTTATAAAAAATATTGATATTAAGATTAATAAATATCTCATATCTACTATTATAATATTTTCCTGAAAATTGTCTATATATAGTATTTATTGTTTGTTAGTTTAAAACAATAATAACTTCTCCTATAGTCAATAAATTGCTCGACGCTAATGCAAGCGTTGTAGCGGCAACCGAATTTTTAAAAAATCTCATAACGTTAGATTGGTGAATAGATATTTTGTTTAACAATATAAAATCCTCCGAAATAAAAACCCTTAGAACAATCGTCCGATTTAATTCTAAGGGTTTCTTAATTTAGATGTTGGCAGCATGCTATCTTCCCAGGCGGGGCCCTGCCAAGTATTGTCACCTTGCAGGGCTTTACGACCATGCTCGGGATGACTCTGCCGAACAAAACTGTCCAGTGGACAGTTTTGTGAGAGAAAGGGTGGTTTACAACAATCTAGCCTTTTTGAGTGCCGAAAAGGGCTGAATTGTTTCAAAAAAAACGAGAACCAATCGTCCGATCAATTCTCGTTTTCTTTTAAATTAGATGTTGGCAGCGTGCTATCTTCCCAGGCGGTGGCCCGCCAAGTATTGTCGCCTCTGCAGGGCTTTACGA
>CALUVK010000221.1 GCA_944324205.1 Candidatus Gastranaerophilales bacterium
CCCGTAAGCAAAAAAGGAGAAAATAATATGTCAAGAATTGGTAAAAAGCCTATTGAAATTCCATCAGGCGTTGAAGTGAAAATAGATGGAAATGTTATAACAGTTAAGGGTTCTAAAGGAACCGAAGCTGTATCATTCAGAGACGAAGTAAAGGTTTCTGTTCAAGATAATCACATTATCGTAGAACCTAACTCTGAAGATAGAAAAACAAACGCTCTTCACGGTTTATACAGAACCTTGATTGCAAATGCCGTTCACGGTGTTTCAGAAGGTTTCGAAAAGAAACTTGAAATCGTTGGTGTAGGTTACCGTGCTAATATGGAAGGAACAAAACTTAATATGGCATTAGGTTACTCTCACCCTGTTATTATTGAGCCTCCGGCAGGTATTACATTATCTGTAGAAGCAAACACTAAAATTAGCGTAAAAGGTTCAAATAAACAGACTGTAGGTGATGTAGCAGCATTCATCAGAAGCAAACGTCCTCCGGAAGTATATAAAGGAAAAGGCGTTAAGTATGAAGGCGAATACATCAGACGTAAAGCTGGTAAAGCCGGTAAGAAATAGGAAGGGTTTGATTTTTTAGGAATCCCTCTCCAAGAATTTCTAATACTCAACTTCCGTTTTGTATTGAAATTCTATCCTCTTCCGCAAGGGGCGAGGAAATAACAGATAAAAAGCTCACATAAACCCTTGATTAGGTTGTCAAGAAGGTTTGAGCAAAAGAAAGGAAAAACCAAAATGATTAAACAAGAAATTAGAAAACCAAAAGTACAAAAAAGACATCAGGCAATCAGAACAAAGATTTCAGGAACTTCTGAATTCCCGAGGCTGGCTGTTTATAGAAGCACAAAACACATTTATGCTCAATTAATTGATGATGAAAAACATGTAACAATTTGTTCAGCTTCATCAGTTGATAAAGACCTGAAAGAAAAATTAGCACATGGTGGTAATATCGAAGCAGCAAAAGTTGTCGGTGAAGCTATCGCTAAGAAAGCTAAAAAAGCAGGTATTGAATGTGTTGTATTCGACAGAGGCGGCTTCCTCTATCACGGCAGAGTTGCTGCTTTAGCAGACGCTGCAAGAGAAGCAGGCTTGATGTTTTAATTAACAAACAGGAAATAAAACAAAACAACCCAAATAAAATGGGTTGTTTTTGTTTTTATGTATTAAGTTAAATATTTAGCTATTCAAAAAATTGTTTTAAATATTGTCCGGTGTAAGATTTTTTATTGCAGGCAACTTCTCTGGGGGTTCCGCAGGCAATTACTTCCCCGCCGAATTCTCCGCCTTCCGGTCCCAAATCAATCAGATAATCAGCAATTTTTATTAAATCAAGATTATGCTCAATGATTAAAATAGTATTTCCATTATCAGCAAGCTGCTGAATAATTTTAATCAATTTATCCAAATCATGCCAGTGAAGCCCGACAGAAGGTTCATCCAGAAGATAAAGTGTCTTGCCGGTTGCTCGTTTATTGAGTTCTGCTGCCAGTTTAATCCTCTGTGCTTCGCCGCCTGAAAGGGTTGTTGCACTCTGACCGAGTTTAATATAGTCTAAACCGACATCATTAAGTGTTTTTAGCTTGTTTGCAATCTGCGGTATGTTTTCAAAAAATTCATACGCCTCTTTTACACTCATCTCAAGAACATCGGAAATAGTTTTGCCCTTATATTTGACTTCAAGTGTCTCATTATTATACCTTTTCCCCTTGCAAACGTCACATTTTACATAAACATCAGATAAAAAGTTCATCTCGATTTTTAAAACTCCGTCGCCCGCGCAAGCTTCGCACCGCCCGCCTTTTACATTGAAGCTGAAACGCCCGGGCTTGTATCCTCTCATTTTTGCCTCATTAGTTTTGGCAAAAAGCTCTCTTATCGGAGTAAACACATCTGTATAAGTTGCAGGATTGGAACGAGGTGTCCTTCCGATTGGCGACTGGTCTATATCAATTATTTTATCCAGATTTTCAAAACCCAGAATTTCATCTACGCCCTGCGGTTTTGGTTTATTTTTGCGAAGTTTATGGACAGCATATTCATAAATCAATTCCTGCATAAGAGTCGATTTGCCGGAGCCGGAGACGCCTGTTAAAACGACGATTTTTCCTAATGGAATATCTAAATCTATGTTTTTTAAATTGTTTTTAAAAGCATTTCTAATCTGTAAATAATTACCGTTCCCGGGGCGAATTCTCTCCGGTATAGGAATATAATACTCTCCGCTTAAGTATTTTCCGGTAATAGACTCTTCTGACGCTATAATATCATCTACCGAGCCCTGTGCAATAATGTTTCCGCCGTTAACACCGGCTTTTGGGCCGATATCCACAATATAATCCGCATTTCTAATCGTATCTTCATCATGTTCGACCACAATGAGCGAATTGCCCATATTACGCAGCTTAAGCAGTGTCTTAATCAAACGGTCATTATCTCTCTGATGCAAACCGATAGACGGTTCATCAAGTACATACAAAACACCGGAAAGCCCGCTTCCGATTTGTGTTGCAAGCCGTATTCTCTGCGCCTCTCCGCCTGAGAGCGTTCCGGAGGTGCGCGCAAGGTTAAGATAATTTAAGCCTACATCGCACAAAAATTTAAGCCTTGCGCGCACCTCGTCCAGAATTTGTTTTCCGATTTTCATCTGGAAATCAGAAAGAGTCAGGTATAAATCCGTAACAAATTCATACGCCTTATCAACAGGCATAAGACAGAATTCATAAATATTTTTGCCGTTAATCCGAACTGCAAGCGGAAACGGTTTAAGCCTTGCTCCGCCGCATTTTTCGCACGGAGTCGTAATCATATATTTTTCAATTTCGGCTTTCCAGTATTCGCTCTCAACATTATAATGCTTCATTAAGAAAGGAATTACGCCGATGAATTTTTGGAGTGTCGTTCTGTACCTGTGGCTTCCGAACTCCCTTATTCTCATCGGAATTCTATCCTCTGAACCATA
>CALUVK010000222.1 GCA_944324205.1 Candidatus Gastranaerophilales bacterium
TAGAAAACTGTTACACATCATCAAAGGTATCATCAGCAATGGGTTCTGCTTATGAGTATGTAATTGCAGGTAATGATTCTCAAGGCAGCATTATTGGGGGACCTTTAAATCTAACAATAACCAATGTAACATATGATGCAGGTGCAAACCCCGGAATGGCTTTGTATGAGAATTCTCCATTAATTACTGCTTCAAATTTAACAGCCTCTTCCCTCGTCATTCCAGATATAACCCTGCAGGTTGGGATAAATTCCTCATTATCATCGCAGATAACATTTTCTACAGCGTTTACAATCAGCGGCTTATCTTCTAATATAGAGAATCCCAATATGTTGACGACTCTAGATGAGATAATAGAATCAGTCTCCAACAAACAAACAGAACTTGGTTCTGTACAAAATCGCTTAGAGAGTGTATTAGAAGAAATCTCAATCCAGTATGACAATCTTGTCTCATCCCGTTCAACAATACGCGACGCGGATATAGCAGAAGAAAGCTCTCAATATATAAAAATGCAGATTCTTCAACAGGCATCTGCAACCCTGCTTGCAACTGCTAACCAGACTCCTTCAATCGCTCTGCAGCTGTTATAATTTGCTAAATCGAAAGAAATAGAATACTCCCTCTCCTAACAGGAGGGGCTGATTTTGAGCAGGTTAAAGATAGCTGTGCTGTATCTTCAAATCCATCGTATCAAGTTACTCAAATACAACTAAGCACTACCTGTAAAGTTGGTATGAAAGTCAGGAGCTGAAAATCCCCTCGCTCCGATTTTGCTTAACATAAATTAACAAAACTGTTTACAAATTTGCGCAAAGTAGAATTTTATGTTAAATTTTCAATATAAGTATAATGGTGAGGATTTATGAAAAGCACAACACTTAGAAGATCAAACATTACCAGAGAAAAAGTTGCCATGATGGAAGCTCTGAACCGCTATAACAGAGAACATCAGGATGAAGATTTTTATAGAACGCAGAGCAAAAATAGAGAACTTGATGCTCTATGGCAGTCTTTCGGGGTAAAAACACCTAAGAGCGAAAAAGCTCCGCAGGTTTATTTTGTTACCGGTTTGATTTTGGGTGTTATTATTACTTTGTTAATTACGACATTCATAAGCCTTTTAATTAACGTGTCTACTCCAAAAGATGATGTAGTTATGCCGGATAAGAAGGCTGTAACACAATCGTCGGGAAGATTTACATTTATTCCGGCTGACAGTACTTCTTCTAAGAAAGTTTCGCCTGTGACCGTTACTAATGAAGAGTATGTTGTAAAAGAAGGCGATACTTTAGAAAGTATTGTTATAAGATTTTACGGCTCTTTTGATATGAATAAAGTTAACGCTATTCAGGAAGCTAACCAGATGGCTAATCCTAATGCTTTATCAATCGGCCAGAAGTTAATTATTCCGATGAACCAGTAGATTTATGGCAAAAGTTAAGTCAAAATATGTATGTCAGAATTGCGGCTATGAAACTGCGGGTTATTTAGGCAAGTGCCCTGAATGCGGAAGCTGGGGTTCATTTGTAGAGGAATTGAGCAAACCTATCTCATCTGTTAAAGAAACGGATGCGATTTTTGATACGGTTTCCCCGATGAAGCTTGATGAAATAGAAATGAACTCTGAAATTCGGATGAGTACAAATATTTCGGAGTTTGACAGAGTCCTCGGCGGCGGTATTGTGCAGGGTTCGCTTATTCTTATTGCCGGAGACCCGGGAATAGGAAAATCTACAATACTTCTGCAAACTTCGGGCGAGCTTTCAGAAGGCGGGAAGAAAATCTTATATATTTCGGCAGAAGAATCAGCAAGCCAGATTAAGCTCCGTGCTCAAAGACTCGGAGTAAAATCCGATAACCTTTATATTTACCCCCAGACTAATCTTGAGCTTGTAAAAAAACATATTGAGGAAATGAATCCGGATTTAGTTATAGTAGACAGTATTCAGGCAATTTATACCTCCTTAATCCAGAGTTCTGCAGGAAGTGTCTCGCAGATAAGAGAATGCTGTAATATCTTAATGCACATTGCCAAATCCCGGAATGTTTCAATAATCATAATCGGACACGTTACAAAAGAAGGTAATATTGCAGGGCCTAAAGTTCTTGAACATATGGTAGATACAGTAATCCAGTTTGAAGGCGATAAGACAAAAAGTTATAGAATTCTGCGTTCAATCAAAAACCGTTTCGGAAACACTTCGGAAGTCGGGATTTTTGAGATGGGAGAAAAAGGGTTATGCGAAGTTATCAACCCGAGTGAAGTTTTCTTAAAAGAATATAACCAAACCCAGACTCCGGGAAGCACTATTATCGTAACAAATGAAGGAACACGTCCTTTGCTTGTTGAAATTCAGGCTCTTGTAGGAACAACACCTTATCCTGCTCCGAGAAGGATTGCAAACGGAGTTGATACGGGAAGAGTGTTACAGATACTTGCGGTTTTAGAAAAAAGAATAGGGCTTAATTTATCCAAGCAGGATGTTTATGTAAATGTAATCGGCGGTATGGAAATAAAAGAGCCTGCTGCGGATTTAGGGATTGCGCTGGCTATCGTTACCTGTGTTAGAGATGTTGTATTTGATACAAGTACGGCAATTGTAGGAGAAATCGGGCTTTCAGGAGAAATCAGAGCCGTTAATAATATTGAAAAAAGAATAAATGAGGCTCAAAAACTCGGGTTTAAAAGAATTATTATCCCTGCATCAAATGAAATTCAAGAAGAATTTAAGGGAATTGAAGTAATTAAAGTTAAACGAATTCTCGAAGCAATAACCCGCGGAGTTAAGGGGTAAAGGGGTAAAGGGGTAAAAGGGTAAATAAGCAGAGTAAAGGTACTGGACTAAAAGAAGAATAAGCTGAAAGAAGAAAGAGATATCTATGGAAGAAAACAAAAGCGGATTTGTTGATAAATATTATAAGATAATCCTTATTTTAATCTT
>CALUVK010000223.1 GCA_944324205.1 Candidatus Gastranaerophilales bacterium
CGCGGCGCACCCCGCGTTAAATCATCACCCTCCCCCTGTGGGAGGGTCGAAATCTTTGATTTCTGGGAGGGGTAAGGTAATAGTTTGTAGCACAACTCTCAAAACCCGCTTCCTTCCTTACATTTACCCCCAATGTAACATAATATGTATTGAGTTACATTCGCGCATATTGAGACAGGCTGGTAGGCCAAAAAGTTATCCGGTAGTCTTTAGACAAAATGCCTGTCGACCGTATGTCTACGTGCGTAGCACCACAATATGTATTGAGTTACATTAGAGTTTCTGAGGCAGGCTGGTAAACTTGAAAACTGGATTGTTTAAGATTCTGACGTATCGTCATTGAATTATGTAACATATACATGAATGACATTGATTTATAAACAATATTTTTTCATTGCTTTAACAAAACCATTATTGAAAACAGTATCCGTAATATCATCAGCAATGCTTTTTAATTCCTCTGTTGCATTTCCCATGGCAATTTTAATTCCACCAGCTTTCAAAAGCGCAATATCATTATTCTGATCGCCTATTGTAAGAGTCTCTTCTTTTTTTATACCCCAAAGTTTTTGTAAAAATTCTACCGCACAATATTTCGAAGCCTCTTTATTTGAAAACTCCAAAAAATATGGTGTTGATTTTACTATATAGAGTTCTGGAAAAATTTCCGGAAGCACATGTTCATATTTATTTATCCTAGCCGGATTATCATAATCTATTGCAAGAAGTTTATTTACTTTTGTTTTCTCAATTTCGCAAAACTTTTTGCACGTATATTTTGTATGTAAATTATTACAGTATCTTTTTACTTCATAACATTCTGATTCAGAATATAAAACATCATCGTTATATAAATTAAGATGGATTTTTTCATTATTAGCCCAGTCAATAACTTTCTCTGTTTGCTCTTGCGTAAGACATTTTTCGTAAAGAGTTTTGTCTCCATCTTTAATAAGTCCTCCCTGATACGAAACAACCGGAGTATCAAGCCCCAAATCTTCCGCTATAAGAGAAGCCGCGGCGTGCATTCTTCCTGTTACAAGAACAACTTTTATTCCTTTTGCACAAAGCTTTTTTACACACTCCTTTACTTCCGGCCTGAAATTACCTTCAGGAATTAGAATAGTTCCGTCAATATCTGTTGCTACAAGTTTTATCATAAAAGTTCCTCATCTATTAATAATATATCATGTCCAACATCTTGCATAATTTCCAAATAAGAATAAAAATGTCGTGACATAGAATTTAAATATTGGCTTAAAATTTCTTGATGAGCAGTTTCGTTAATAATCAAATCGGTATAAGAATTTTTTCCTTTAATATACGCATCTTTTGAAAGATTTACGATTTTTGCGGACTCATCCAGAATCTTTTGGGAATATTGCATATTTTCAGCAGAATATTTGAAAGTATTATAATCCTTTTTCAGTTCATACTTAAGCTGGTTTTCATAAGCTTTTTTATCAGCTTTGCTTCTCTTTAAAAAGATTTCTGCTTTCTGAATATCCGGCGTGAAATTATAAAGAATAGGAACATCCATTCCAAACCCGACAAATGCGCCGCTATAGTTATTAGGTGCCGAAGGATGCGCCTGCCAAGCATAACCGCCTGCAATACTTATATCAGGAACCCTCTTACGTTTGGCTTCCGCTAGTTGAAGTTCAGATTTTTCTATATTGTTATCCGAAATCTTTATAATGTAGCTATACTCTAACGCAGTATTTTCAAGTATTTTATATTCAGGCAGTTTTATATTCCAATAAGACCAGTTTCCAAATAAAGATGGGTCTTTTGTATCATACATAATATCATCGTGCCCGATATTTAAAATCTTATTAAGTTCAAATTGTTTAGCAAGCATACTTGCTTTAGCTCTGTTTAATTCAATCTTTTGACTTGCGTACTGAATATCTGCTTTTAAATTATCAATCTCATAGTAAGCCGAATTTTTCGGACGCTCAGTTGTTATCTGCACTAAATCATTAAATAACTTCAATCTTTCTTCCTGAATTTTATAAACTGATTTTGCATACAAAACGTCAAAATATGCCTGCATAATCTGGAGTTTGTAATTGTGTTCTGCCTGTTTAAGCTCTGTTTCTTTTATCATAAACTCTTCTTCTGCAATCTTTTTTCGGACTCCTCGTTTTAAAATTTCAACAGGTAAAACAAGACCAGCTTGAGAAGAGTTACCTAAAGCAACATTGCCGAGCATTACGTTTGATTGAAGCTGAGGATTCTGTAACCTGTTCGCAATCTTAATATCTTTTCTATAAGCTTCTAATTCAAGTCGCTTAATATTAAGTTCGCAATTTTCCTTCAAGCCTATAGCAATAAGTTCATCTAAATCAACTTTTATAATATCAGCTCTTACATTAAGCGTAGATATAACTATTAAGGCCAGTATAATCAAAAATCTCTTCATACATAGAAATTTTAGCATAAAAAATATATCATTCCTAAATAGCAAAATTAATAAAGATATCTTATTTTTTAGAATATGAGCTTTTAGCTCTTGATATTTTGTTTTGTTTTTGGTTTAATTTTTTTGAACTTTGACAGTTTAATATGCCGATGTGATGCCAAAGCGGGTAGGGTTGTTTCAAATGGCGCGTTTGGGTAGAATATAGGTATAAAGAAAAAGTGAGCGGGCTGGTAATAACTCTAGCGTTATAGATATAGACCAATTCCATCACTTAACAAAATTTGAAAATTTGACAGTTTAATATGCCGATGTGATGGAATTGGTAGACGTGCCAGACTCAAAATCTGGTGTAGGCAACTACGTGCCGGTTCGACCCCGGCCATCGGCATTTTTACACTAGAAGATAGATATGAGAATTGAAAATATAAATTACATTACACCAAGAGTTTATTTTGGTGCGCAAAAAAGCGAAAATTTAACGA
>CALUVK010000224.1 GCA_944324205.1 Candidatus Gastranaerophilales bacterium
TCTTTTTCATTCTCGTTATCTTAATGTAACGGCAAGAGAATAATAAGAGAGTATGAAAGGAATTATGTATGAACAAGAAGATTTTATCTTTTTTAATTGCAGCATTTTTAGTTGCAGGAACAGGATTGAGCGCGCAGAGTTACGCAGCAAGAGGTGATTACCATAGAGCCGGCAGCCATCATCAGCAAATGAAACAGCGTCCGCAAGAACACAGGCGTGGTGCAATTAAGCCAAACAGAGGGCCTCAAAAGCAAGAAGTCAGAAAAAATCACCCTGATTTGAAAAAAGGCCATCCGGGTAAAGACCATAGAGATTTAAGAAACAGACCTAACAACAAAAAAGAGTTCAAAAAACAAAACAAAGGACCAAAATTTGAGAAAAAACAACCTAAAAAAGAGTTTAAAAATTTCCATAAACAGAATAAAAAAACAGTAAAAAACAGAAACCATAAAAGAAGAAAGTAAAAATCGAGCGGGCAGCCAGAATGGCTGCCCGCTCATTGGTATTCAAAAAGCTTAAATATTAAACCTATACATTTAAATAATTTTGTGGTTTAATTCAGATATGGAAGAATTTATATTACAGAATAATATCAGAGCTTGTTTTAAACAAAATAAAAATACACCGCGGGTTGCGATGACTTTAAACTTTTCGATTGTAAAACCCGAAAAATTTGCCGGAGAATACTCTCTTATGAACCGGCTCTTGTTGAAAGGAACGCAAAAATACTCATCGGAAGAACTTGCGAGTATTCTCGATGAAAACGCGATTGAGCTTTGTACCGAGATGAAATCCGATTATTTAAGATTTCGCTTTGTATGTCTTAATGAAGATTTCGAACTTGCGCTTTCCATACTTAGTGATATTATTTTGAATTCTACTTTTGAAGAGTTTGAAAAAGAAAAAGAAAAACTCAAAGGGGAACTCCTTGCGGAATTAGATTCTGCTAAGGTTAAGGTTTCGGATTTGTTTACTAAAACGATTTACAAAAACCATTATTACGGTCACAGCTACACGGAAGTTTTAGCGGAAATCGACAATGTAGTAAAAGATGATGTAATTAATGCTTATAAAGAGATTCTGAATAACAGCAGGAAAATTCTTGTGTTAGTGGGCGATACTGATGAAAGTCTGTTAGGCAAATATTTGGATTCCATTCCGGACTCTAAAGATGTTGTAACAGAAATTGAAGCCCCCGCTCCTTTAAAACAGGAATATTCAGAACTCTTAAAAGATGACGCTAATCAGGCTCAAATTCTTCAAGGCTGGAGAGTGCCGACTATAGGCTCTGATGAGTATCCTGTATTTATGCTTTTGAATGTTATTTTAGGTGCAAGCGGGCTTTCTTCAAGATTATTCAGAGAGCTGAGAGAGAAAAAAGGACTTGCTTATACCGTAAGAACAGCTTATGAGACTCATCTTAAATCAGCGGTTTTCAGTATTTATATCGGTACTGAACCTGTTAATATTGAAACTTCAATAAACGGGTTTAAAGAAGAAATTGAAAAGATTAAAAATATTCCGGTAGGTGAAGAAGAATTGCATAATGCAAAAAATAACCTGCTCGGAAAACAGCAGTTTATGAGTGAAACAAACTCGCAGCAGGCAAATTTGATGGCTTATTATTCGATTATGGGTAAACCTTTCGGCTACAGATGCGAACTTAGAGAGCTAATAAACGAAGTTACTCCTGATGATATTCAAGCCTGTGCAAAAAAATATTTTACTGATGATTATGTTCTCTCAGTTTTAAAACCCTAGGAGATTTTGAATGGAAATCCTGACTGCCGGCAATCTTATTAATCCCAGAGTCCTTGTTATAGGACGTTTTCACGGAGATGAGCCGCAGGGTGAATTTCTTATAAACGAATACTTAAAAGCGTGCGAAAAAACAAACCTTTTATTTGTTCCTTGCTTAAATCCATCCCCCACCCGCACAAACGCTAACGGAGTCGATTTAAACAGGAATTTCCCGACAAAAAACTGGAAATTGAGCGAAAAAAATGAGTTTTATGGCGGTGAAAAACCGGCAAGCGAAGAAGAAACAAGATTTATTATATCATTGGTAAAAAAATACAGCCCAAAACTTATACTAACACTTCATGCTCCGTTTAAAGTTGTTAATTATGACGGTGAAGCTGCTTATATTGCAAAACAAATTTCATCTATAATCGGCTATCCCGCAGAATCCTCAATCGGCTACCCGACTCCCGGTAGCTTCGGAACCTGGGCAGGGATTGAAAATAATATTCCGACAATAACTCTTGAATTAGATGATGAGATTGATGTAAAATTACTTAGAGAGCCGGTATTTAAAATTTTTGAACTGTTTGAAAAATATTAAGGAAAAATAATGGAAGATATAAAAAAGATTGTAGAAGATTGTACCCTGAAACATGTTGCAATAATTATGGACGGAAACAGACGCTGGGCAAA
Source organism: Candidatus Gastranaerophilales bacterium (assembly GCA_944324205.1). Taxonomy (GTDB): domain Bacteria; phylum Cyanobacteriota; class Vampirovibrionia; order Gastranaerophilales; family Gastranaerophilaceae; genus CAG-196. The sequence goes on from CALUVK010000224.1 coordinate 2,437, forward strand.
AGAGCGCGGACTGCCTTCTGCTGTCGGACATAAAAAAGGGGTTGATGCTCTAAAAGCAGCAATGCGGGCTTGTGATGATTTCGGGATTAAATACCTTACGGTTTATGCGTTTTCTACGGAGAATTGGAACAGAAAGCCCGAAGAAGTAAGTTTTTTAATGGATTTACTGGCGCAGACACTTAAAAATGAATTAAAAGAAATGCATGAGAATAATGTTGTAATCTCTTTTATTGGTGATACGACAAAATTAAGCCCGAAACTGCAGGAAATCTTAAATAATTCGGTTGAGACAACAAAAAACAATACGGGAGTTAATCTTCAAATAGCCTTTAATTACGGAGCAAGAGATGAAATAGTCCATGCAGTAAGAGAGATTATAAAATCCGGCGAAACGGAAATAACAGAAGAAACAATTTCAAAACATTTGTATACAAGAAATATTCCGGATCCTGATTTATTAATAAGAAC
>CALUVK010000225.1 GCA_944324205.1 Candidatus Gastranaerophilales bacterium
CACAACCGCCATCAAGAATATCTGCACCAACAATATATAAAGTACCATATGATGAGCATAATTTTTTGAAAAATGGGGTGCGTTTCTGAATTTTATTCGGAAAATATATTGGTATATTATAGCCAAATTGTAAGGGTATTCCTTTTTCCTGGTATTCATTCATCATAAATAACGCTATTTCAGCTTTAGGATTAGTTTTTTTTATATTTTCAATGATGGAAAATACCATTGCCTGATCTCCAAATGACCCAAATGTAAAATCCGGCGGCACTATAAGAATCCTATTTCTCCTGTTCGCAATGAAATTTGGAATTAAAAAAGACACAAGTATAAAAATAGCGTATATTTTATTCTTATGTTTTAATATTCTATTAAAAGCTTTTCTAAGATTTTTTTTCTTTATAAGTTTATACATTTTATTGTTCATTTTGATTGCATTGTATAAACTTTCCGGATTAAATTTGTTTTCCAACTTTTCAAATAAAGATTTAGGAGTATAAGTATTTCTTTTAAAGAATTTAACAAACCAAGGTTGTGAATCATAAACATCTTGAATAGTATGCTTTTTAAGAGCAATTATTTCGCAATTTTCAAGCAGTGCCGTTCCGGTATTACTTCTTGCTAGGAGCAAATTTACTCCATTATCATCATTAGCATATTTTTCACCCCAAAAATCTCCTACCATAATATCAGCAGCACCGCTATGACAAAGATTGCATTTTATGCAACGTTCCTGCGTGAATATTTTATTACGCTGAGCAAAATAAAATAGGTCGTCATTACATGGAGTTTTTATAATTTTTTGAGAAGTTGTGCCAGGGCATAACATCTCATTACATGCACATGCATGTAATGAGAAGTTATGCCAGCCGGAGCTTTTATCCTTAAAATCTATCTCTGCAGCTTTTACAATACCGTTTCTTTTAAGGTATTCCGTCATAAAATTTAATGAAAATACAGCACCGCAAAATAGTTCTATTGAGTTAAATGTTCCTTTTAAATATTTTTGAGCTTTTTTTAATGATGCTATTTGACAAGGAAGTCCGATTACAAGATAATGTCCGGAATTACTTTTTAAAAATTCAGCAGCTTTAGAAAATTCGACCGCAAAATATTTTGATTTAGGCATAGCCAAAATATCTTCTCTGGACTTTAAAACTTTTACTTCCGGCTTTAAAGCATCTTTTGGATTTTCAGTTAAAGTTATTATTCCATCAAATTTGTTTTTATAATATTCTGCAATGGCTCTTATAACCCCGCCGGTGGCCGAATTATATCTAATATTTTCATCTTTTGCATAACCGGCATAACAATTAATGTATTTTCCAAAAACTGAGTCGCTCTTGGTTTTGTCAGATACTTGTTCTACATTTTCATCTATTCCGGAACATATTTTTAAGCATATACCGCAATTTGTACATTTTTGCTCATCAATCTGTGGACGATAAAAACCTTGTTTATCAATTTTTATTTCAATCGCATTTTGTGGACATATTCCGCTACAAATTCCGCAACCTGTACAATTATTTTGTTTTACAGTTCTTTTTACGTTATTTTGCGGCATATACATTCCTTTCAAAAGTTTTATCAAAGTTTTCCATCGCTTTATCTAAAAATTTTGTATAGCATTCTTCGCTTTTTTGTGCCAATTCCCGTAAAAGTGCCGGATTTTTACAGATTTCGTAAATTTTATCTATTAAACTATCAATATCCTTACAGTGATGATATACAGATGTAGAGTCCATACCTTTTATTCCGCATTCTGTTGATATAACCGGCACACCGTATGCCATCGCTTCAACCATTTTTACATTAATACCTGTGCCAAATGTTATCGGAATAAGAACCAAATCAACATTATTGTAAAAATCTGCAATATCATCAATTGGACCTGTAAGATTGATGTAATCTTTGTAAAACAAATGAGCATCTTCACCTTTAATCTTATCTTTTCTGCCTAAAACTTTGTAGTAAAAATTGGATAGGCGCCTTAAGGGCTTTTTAGGTGGTAAAATCATTATTTTCACTTGACCTGTTATCATTAGTTCTATATCTATAGGCTCTTTTTTCATTCTTTTATTAAGTTTGCCAACAAAATTACAAACCATTTTGTAATTTACCTGATTATTGGAAGCCAAAATTCCTATAGTCTTTAGCTTTGCATATTTTTTATGTAAAAATTTTTCAGGTTCAAAATGTGTTACAGTAACAGCTTTGTTTGAATTAGTTATTTTATTGAAATATTCAGTTTCTTCATCACGCCTTGCCCAGATAATATCAGCTCTGTTTAAATATTTTGCTTCATCCTCTTCTGTGCAAGAAAACATTTCATCAATTATATGATTCTCTTTTAGGGCTAAATGCCTGTCAGTCATTTTATCATGTGTATCAATGATTTTTAAAACATTTTTCGGTACATATTCTAATAATTTTGAATACCATATATAAGTACATATTATGGCTTCTATATTATACATTTTGCAGAAATTGGCTATATATTCACCCAGCTTGTCCTGATAATAACTGTCAAATATATCATAGCCTTGTACATTTTTTTGTGGAGTAACTTTTCTATTACAAGGAAGGACTTCCAGCTTAGTAACTAAGCTGGACATAGCAGCTATGTCACTTATTGAGCAGCAAGATTGGTCTAAGTAAACAAAATATACACTGTGACCTTTGTGCATAAGACGTCTTACATACTGATTTATTGTGCTTATATTTCCGTGTCTGACCGGTTCAAACGGTACGGGTGAAAAGTATAATATATTCATTTACAATTGTCCTTTTTTAATATTTTTTTGAAAATCTTTTTGAGTCCAATAGCAATATCAATTAACCATAAAGGCATTTTGTGCTTGTGTGTTTGAAAAAATCTTACATAGCT
>CALUVK010000226.1 GCA_944324205.1 Candidatus Gastranaerophilales bacterium
TTTTTTATTTTATTAAAGCTGTTATTATTTTATAAAAATCTGCTATTTTAGAAGGATTATTTTTTAGTGCGGTGTTTATTTCTTCTATTAAATTTTCATTTGAATTCGTGTGTTCAAAATCAAATGCATCAGTAAAATTACAGTTTAATACACTTAGTATATTTTCAAGATTTGTCATGGATGGATAATTTTTACCGTTTTCTATGTTGCTAATTGTGGCTGGTTCTACAGAAACCATCTCAGCTAGTTCTTCTTGGTTTATGCCATTACGTTTTCTTAGTTCTCTTAATCTTCTGCCTAATAAGATTTTTTTATCCATTATTATACCTCTTTTTATTGTTACCTAATGATAAAAGAAGTTGAAGTAAATAACACTTAATAAACGCTTGATAATTAAGATATATTTAAGTGTAATTAAATTAAAATTAATATTCTGAAAAATATTAATTATTATTTTATTTAGATCTATAAAAGGAGAGGTGCATGAGAAAATTTAGAAAAGGATTTACTTTGGCAGAGGTTTTAATTACTCTGACGATTATTGGTGTAGTTGCGGCTTTGACTGCTCCGGCATTGGTAAACAATGCTGGTTTTGCAAGAGTTGGTCCTTCATTGGCTAAGTTTGTTAATACCTTTGAAATTGCAACAGAATCAATGATGCATGCAGAGGGTACAAGTGTTTATAGAGACGGTAGTAATATTTCAACAGATATAATTATGCTTGCAAAATATATGAACATGATCCCGTATACAGGTAAACAGTATATTTTTTTCAGATGCAGCTAACGGGCGTGAATATGTAATTAAATCAGATGGAGATTATTTAGCAGAAATTCAAGAAATGATGGATACAGTTTTAAGCGGCAATAATCCAAATGATTATGATATAACTGATATAGCTAAGCTAAATGAAGAAAGACTTAATGCTGCAACGGTGTGGAAACTTAAAAATAGTGAGGTTATGGTTGTTGTGCCGATGACAACCACAGTATCATTAAGCGGAAAAGGTGCATATAAGGGGATTGTTGCTGAAGTTATCGTAGATATTGATGGTGATAAATCAAATAATAGGGCTGGAAAAGATGTTTTTGCTTTTTTATTGGACAAAACAGGTTCTCTTATTCCTGCTGGCTCTATGGCACATAAGTATATTAATCAGAATGGTTCTAAATATGTAAAAGAGTATAGTGAAGTATGTAGTTCAAGTTCTCAAGATTTAGCAGAAAATTTTGCTTGTACAGGTAAGATTGCAGATAATGGTTGGAGTGCAAATGGCCTCGATATAAATTAAATTACATATTCAAAATACTGTCAAATCGTAAAATTGACAGATTTTGAATTCTCAGTATTCTTGAAAAATAACCTTGCTATTCATACAAGGTTATTTTTATTGTATAACAAGCCTTATATATTACATAAGACTTGTGTCTACATTTTTATATTTAAAAAGAATTTATACATTAATCTGGTTAATTTTTCATCTACATTCATTGCATTTACCATTTCTTCAATCAGTTCTTCTTGAGATTTTAAATGTTCAAATAAAAATATTTCATATGGATGAATATTTAAAACGGTAAGTATTTTATCTAAATTTTCTGCAGTAGGATAATATTTGCCATTTTCTATATTACTAAGGCTGACAGTTTCTATACCAACAAGTTCTGCAACATGTTCTTGTGTTAATTATATACCTGTTACAGGGTTTCAGAATAGATTTTAATTATTTTACATCTTTTATAGTGCGCTTTCTCGTAATAATAAGAATTACACCTGTAAGTATAGCAATTATGCCGATAATTATTTTTAAGGTTAGTTGTTCGTGAAAGACCAGCAGTCCTATTATGATTGCAGTAATAGGCTCTAGTGAGCCCAGTATTGCAGCTGTAGTTGAACCGATAAGCTTTATAGATATTGTAATTGTCTCAATTGAAATTATTGTCGGGAATAAAGCGAGTGCAAACGCACAACACCACAGGAACGCAGTATTAAGAGGCTGTAGATTTATACAAAATTTGAGATTTATTATATATACAAATAAGCCAAACAACATTACATAAAAGCTCATCTTTGCACCATTCATATGTTTCACAGTTTTTATATTTTTTACTCCTACAATATAAAGTGCATATAAAAGTGCCGAACCTAAAACCAACAAAATACCTTTTATACTTAAGACTGCTTCGCTTTTGCCGTGGTATAAAAGTATAATTCCTGATAATATTAAGCAGGTAGAGAAAATAAATGTTTTTGTAATTTTTTCTTTATAACATGCGGCCATTATAAATGCTACTAAAACCGGATAAATAAAAAGTATTGTACAAGCAATTCCTGCTTCTATGTATTGGAAAGCTATGAATAAAGTTAAAGAAGAGAGCGAAAAAAATATTCCTAAGATAAAAAGCGGTAATATTTCATTTTTTGAAATTTTAAAGGAAGTTTTTTTTATAAATTTTAGCCATAGCCCGTACATAATAACAGCAAGAGCATACCTGTAAAATAAAACAGAATTTGCGTCAATCCCTGCTGAATACATAGGAATAGCAAATAATGGGTTTGTTCCATAACTAGCGGAGGCAATTGCTCCTAAAGTTATACCGGTAGCTTTTCTTTTCATAATATGATAATCTAACTTAAAATTTGTTAAAAATCAATTAACTCCATGCTTGAGAAAATTTATATTATAAGTTATACTAAATTGTGAAAAAAATTTAGAGGTATTGGCTTATGTTAAAAAGACTTTTATCATTTTTCACAGTCATATCAATTATCGGTCTTAATACAATTCCTGTATTAGCCGCAAGCTGTGAAAAAACCGTTGCAGTTGAGCATTTGGATGTCCATAAAAAAGCTCCTTGCAATGTTGTAACAATTACTAAT
>CALUVK010000227.1 GCA_944324205.1 Candidatus Gastranaerophilales bacterium
TGCCTGTATTTCCGGAAGATAGATTTATTGATGCGGTAGTAGAAACAGTAAAGAAAAATATTGATTATGTTCCTCCCTACGGTACAGGGGCAACGTTATATATACGGCCTTATATGTTCGGGATTAACCCTGTAATGGGGGTAAAACCGGCTTCTGAATATCAGTTCAGGATATTTACATCACCGGTAGGGCCTTATTTTAAAGGCGGAGTAAAGCCGATTACACTTAGGGTTCCGGATTTTGACAGAGCAGCACCGCATGGTACAGGGCATGTTAAAGCCGGTTTAAATTATGCAATGAGCCTTCATGCTATAGTGGACGCGCATAAGCAAGGTTTTAATGAAAACATGTATCTCGACTCTGCAACGAGAACTAAAGTTGAAGAAACAGGCGGAGCTAATATAATTTTTGTTACAAAAGATAAAACTGTTGTAACTCCAAAATCTTCTACAATACTTCCTTCAATAACAAGGCGCTCTTTAATGTATGTTGCAGAGCATTATCTGGGACTTAAGGCAGAAGAAAGAGAAATAAAATTCGAAGAAGTAAAAGATTTTGCAGAATGTGCTCTATGTGGAACTGCGGCAGTACTTTCTCCTGTCGGCAAAGTAGTTGACCACGGTAAAGAAATCTGTTTCCCTTCAGGCATGGAAAAAGCCGGTGAGATTACGCAAAAACTTTACGATACTCTAACCGGAATTCAGATGGGAAGAATTGAAGCACCGGAAGGCTGGATAAAAATCATTGCGTAACAGGTAATGTTGAAAAAGCTCCACATTATTGTATATTATTCCGGTTTAAATTCATTCTTTGCTTCACCTAAATTGTATGTGTTATAGATATTTGAATACAATTTAGCAGCTGCGGCTGCATTGCTTTTTTGAGTATAAGCTAATAATGCATCAAAACCTTTCTTATTTATTGTTCCATCAATATTAGAAGTATTTGGAGTATCTGATTTGCTTAACATATCTGCTGCTAAATAACTTGTGCCGTATTCTGCAATATCAATTTTGCCATCTCTATTTATATCAAGAGCTTCAGAAGTAAAGGTTTCATCCGGCGCAAAATTTGAATCTAATTCTTTCACTCCAATTTCTTTTACTTTACCCATTTCTTCATAAGCAGCACCTAAAACAGCCTGTTTATCAATTTGTCCTTTCGGCATCTGCGGCATGTATCTGTATTCAAATTCCAGCGGAGGAAGGGCTTTTAAATATTCATCATTTTCTTTTAAAAATTTATCAAGTTTATCAGCATTATTTTCAGATGCATTCGGCTCAAAACCGAAATCCAATATCGGTGCAGGATTCATTGAGTCTGTTATAATCGGTTTTTCAAGATATGTATAATAATTTTCAACAGCATTTCTGCCATACCTTACAGACGGATTTGTTACTATATTATCATATTTACCCTGCTTACCATCAATTTTTGCTACATTTCCTGATACTTCAAATGTCATATTTTAACCTCCACACTTTATATATAAATAAAAACAAAAAATATAAAATAATTGCCTTAGAATTTACAAAAATTAACAAATTGATGTAGTATAATCTAAAAACAGGAGAAAGTTTTTATGAGCGAATTTGTTTTTATGAACGGGGAATATATAGAGGCAGAGAAGGCTGTTTTGCCGGTAAGAACGCACGCTTTTTTATATGGAACTTCCGTTTTTGAAGGGATTAGAGCGTATTATAATAAAGACGAAAACCAATTATATGCTTTTAGAGTTAAAGAACACTATGAAAGACTTATTAGAAGCGCTAAAATCATGTGGATGGAAAACCCGTATTCCCTAGATGAATACTGCAAAATCACCATAGACTTGCTTAGAAAAAATGAATACAGAACAGATGTTTATATAAGACCGACTCTTTATAAATCGTCTATAAAAGTAGGCCCGACTTTAACAGATAATGAGGACTCTTTTTTAATCTTTACAACCCCTTTCGGTGATTATTTTGATGCTAATGCCGGCTTAAAACTCTGTGTTTCTAACTGGAGAAGAACTTCTGATAATGCAATTCCTCCGAGAGCAAAAGTAAGCGGAGCTTATGCTAACTCAGCTCTGATAAAGACAGATGCTCACGAAGCAGGTTTTGATGATGCTGTTGTGCTCTCTGAATCCGGTCAGGTGACTGAAGGCTCTGCTATGAATATTTTTCTGATAATTAACGGCGTTTTAACGACTACCAGCACTACTGATGATATCTTAGTCGGAGTTACAAGAAATACCGTAATAGAACTCGCACGGGAACTTGGAATTCCTGTAAAAGAAAGGGCAATTGACAGGACTGAATTATATCTTGCGGATGAAGTATTCTGCTGTGGAACAGGTGCACAGATTGTGCCGGTAGAAAGTATTGATCATAGAAAAGTTGGTAATGGTAAAATAGGTCAAATTACAAAACAAATACAGACTTTGTATTATGATGTAGTAAAAGGTAAGATCGAAAAATTTAAGGAATGGTGTACGCCTGTTTATGATTAGTTTTTTCGGAAAATGTATGCAGTATTTATGGGTTTCCTTTGTGTATTTAATTACAGGGCGCTCAAGAATTAAGCATGTAATAGCGCAAGCTGCATCAATCAGCTATGACTCGCTTGTGATATCTCTTGTTATTGCATTTGTTTCAGCAGCTGTTATTGCAATCCAGGTTTCCAAACAGTTTCTTATGTCCGGAGCAGAAGCCTATGTTGGCGGGTCTATCGCAATTGTTATGATAAGAGAAATTGCGCCGGGTTTTGTTGCACTTGCTATTGGTGCCCGTGCCGGAACTGCAATTTCTGCAGAAATTGCAAATATGCAGGTAACGTCGCAAGTAGATGCTATTAAAACATTAAAAGTTGATCCGGTTGGATATTATTTTTC
>CALUVK010000228.1 GCA_944324205.1 Candidatus Gastranaerophilales bacterium
GCTTTTGATAAAAAAATGCTGGTTTCTGTTGATGATACAGAGAGCAACAATCTTCTTATAAGAAATTTCACCAAACAGTTTAACCATCTTTCGAAGAATGTTGTTATTATAGATACTCTTGGGGTTATAAAAGCAAACAAAATTACCGCCGGAGTTGATTTCAAACTGCCTTTAAACACTGACTCTCTCGCTTTTATGTACAGAGACTGCCTCAATGATGCAACCGGTGAAAGCAAGGCTGTAATTGTTGAGATTTTTAAGGAACTCGCTGAATACTCAAGGACGGTACCGTTTGTCCCGTTTGAAGCTTTAAAAACAATTGTCGATGACATGGTCGATAAAGCGCATGTTTTTAAACTTCTCGTTCTTAAAAATAAGCTGGCAAAATTTGACAGGCTCGGATATTTTGCAAAAAATAAGCAGGAAGTTGATTCTCTCAAACATTTTCTTAATGCAAAATGCACAATTATAGATTTATCAAAGCTTGATACGGCATTCCAAAACAGATACCTGGAATTTATTTATGAAAGTCTAAAAGAATTTTCAAATACTCAGGTATTTTTAGAGATGTCTAATGTTGTAAGCAAAAAGAATATCAAAAACATTCTTTCCGATAATAATGTATCAACAACATTTGTAACTCATTCAAAATTCAAATACTTAAATGATATAAAAAATGTTTTCGATAATTTCATAATAGTTCCATCGTTTGCAAATAATTCGGTTTTTAATATTTACAGCACTTTTATCAGCGCAATGAAACCGAATTCCTACCTTATTGCAGGAGAAGCAACAAGCTATATCCCGCTAGTTTCAGCGCTCGAAATCATAGATGAGGTTCCTGAATTAAAGCAGTCCGGAGAAATTCAAGAGGATAGTGAGTTAGAGGCTATTTCTGCTTCTGAAAACGATGAAGAAAGCGGAGAAATTATTTCGACAGAGCAATCAGAAGTTAGTGATGTTTTAGAAACTCTACCCGGGGAAGAGCCGGAAAATGAAACAGTGCCCCCTTCGGAAGAAGAAATTATCGCAAATATTAATGAAAAATCCGATGATATTATTACGCAGGCAGGAGAAAACTTAGTTGTTCCCGAAAATATGAATATGTTTGATGAGACGGAAGAAGATGATGATGTATTACCTGCAGAAGAATATTCTGAAAACAATATTCAGGAAGACATTCCGGAAGATATAGAAAAATCTGAAGTTATAGAAGAAATACACGATAATTTAGAAAATAATAATTCAGAAACAATAACGGAAGAGGCTCTTGTTTCAGAATTACCGCCGGAGCTTGAGGAAAACGATATTGTTCCCGCGCTTGAGGAAAGTGATCTAACAGAAGAAATTCCGTTAGAAGAAAGTTTTGAAACAGAGGTGCATTCAGCAGAAGATGAAATAATATCTGATTATACTGCACCGGAAGTAGGTTCTGATTACGAAGAACTTACGATAAATGAAGAAATTGAAGAAAATGAACCCGAAATATCATTGGAAAATTCCGAACTTTTGCCGGATGAAGAAGAAAATTCAATAGAATTAGATGCTGATATTGACTTAGATTTGGAAGAACAAGTCGAAGAAAAGCCGGAAGAAGAAGTTTTGCCGGAGAGCTTGGATGAAGAAGCCGACGGAAATATTGAAATACTTCCGATTTCAAATGATGACAGCGGCGACTTTGACGAAATTGTGGAATTAGATCCTGATGAAGCGGATGAAAACGATATTGTTATTGATATGAGTGAGGATGAAGTTCCGGAAGAGATTACCGAAGAAGATTTAGACGCACAAATTGTCAAAGATGTTGATAAAGTATTTACGACCCGTAAGGATGATGATATTTCCGATTCGGATTTAGATTTTATTGATGAATTAAATAATGACGAAGAAATGCTTCTTGAAGAAGTCTCGGATGATGATGCAGTGCTGGAAGAGATTTCGGATAATACGGAGGACGGTAACGGTATACTTGAAGCTCCGGAAGAGCAGGTTGAATTAAAAGAGGAAAATACCGAGCCAGAAATACTTGAAACCAGAAATTCAACAACTCCAATAGTTCCTGTATATGATGCAGATATTCCGCAGGAAGATATGGTAATGAGCGACCCGATACAGCAGGGCGACACTGTTACGCATGCAAAATACGGAACGGGAGTTGTGGAGAAAATGATTAAATACGGGAATAAAACCCTGTTTTCAATAAACTTCGATAACATCGGGCGCAGACTTCTTGATCCGACGCTTACAGAAATTAAGAAATCTTAAGATACACTTTACAAAAAGTTTTGTTGTTATTAGAATATAGATACTCACTATCCTCAAGTGGTAAGCCGCTCTGAAAGGAGTCATTAACCTGACAGAGGCCGGCGCAAGTGAAAGGAAATATAAAATGGCAAACATTAAGTCAGCAAAAAAAAGAGTTCTTATTGCAGAAGCAAACAGACAAAGAAATGTAGCTTTTAAAACTTCTATTAAAACAGCATTGAAGAAAGCTTTAGCTTTAGCAAGCGGTGATGATAAAGAAGCTTTAAATGCAGCTATTTCTAAAGCATATCAATTATGCGACAAGGCTGTTTCTAAAGGTATTTTGCACAAGAATACAGCTGCAAGAAAGAAATCAAGACTTGTTCTTGCAATCAAAAAAATTGCAAAATAAGCTGATAAATTTGTTAAATAAAGGGCTGATATCCTGCAGGATATCAGCCCTTTATCATTCTTCTAAATACTTCTTTCCGACAAGTTCATCCGGCAAAAACTGCTGTTTGATATCAGGTGCATCGTGGGTATAAATATAACCTTCTCCAAAACCGTATTTTTTAGCATCTTTATAATGAGCATCCCTCAAGTGCAT
>CALUVK010000229.1 GCA_944324205.1 Candidatus Gastranaerophilales bacterium
TACTGGAGCCAGTATACAGGCGGAACCGGAGGTACTACCGGCACCTATTCTTCTTTTGGAGTAAACAGTTTAGGTAATTATTCCGGCTTCCCGAGCGGTTATGCTGCAAACTACGGCTACAGAAGCAGCAACGGATATACAACAGGCGGCGCTTCATCTATCGGAGATTTATTAACCGGTTTTGGGTCTTCTGACGGCGCAACAACCGGTTACGCATCAGGAATAGGAAGCATTGCAGATATTGCAAGCACGGCTGCGTACGGCGTTGGAACCGCAAACGGCTACGGTATAGGAGCTGCAAATATACTTATGCCTTTAGCAGGTATTGTATCAGGCTGGGGCGGAATTATGACTGCTGCAGCGCCTTATTTGGGAGAATTTGGGCTTCCTGCAGTTGTTATGGGCAACTTGATGCAAGGAACAACTTCCGCTGCGCTTTCTGCTTATCAAACAGTTTCCAGCAACGTTATTGCAAACGCCGATACAATTCTTTCACAAAAAGTCGCCAACATTGAAACTGTTTGCAAAATGCTTGATACTCAATCTGATGTCGTCAGAAAAATGCTTAAAGATGATATTGAGTCTGCAAGCAAAGATATTCAAGACTTATAATACTTTGATTTAGAGTTCTAATCGGGATTTATATGAGAGAACGTACTTTTTTGAGAATAATGCTGGATATTATATTCAATAACGCTGTTTTCAGAACAATAGCGTCTATTGTAAATTTTTGTAACGAACAGAGGTATTATAACCAAAAAGAATTAAAGTTTTTGAAAAAAATGCCGTTAAATAATAATGTAGTACAAAACGATTATTATAAAAAAAGGTTTGTATTTAACAGTATCACCGGCAAGAGGACTAGTTCTAAATAACATGTTAACATTTGTAACAAATACTTCTAAAAATAGGCAATTATTCACGATTACATGTTTTATAATACATGTAGGCTTAGAATGCATAGGAGAAAAAGCTTATGCGTGAAGAACTACAACAAAGTATAAAACGGTTAGTGAATTTTTTGAATTTTGCACAGTCGTTTTTCAGACGGAAAAATCCATTTAAGGCACTGGCTGTAAGTTTATTATCGAGCCTGAAGGACATGCTCACCATAAGACAGAAGCTGAAGATGGCAAAATACAGAGTTAATTATCACAAACATCAGCTTCATAAAATGGAAAGTCTGATAGCAGAAAGCAATGAACACACATTCCTGAAAGGCAAGAATTTAAACGAAACAAGATAGAAGGAACAAGTTATGGGATTAATTGCCTCAAGTTTCAGAATGATGTATTTAACAGCGTATAAGATTTCGCTGGAATCAAAAATACAGTGGATTGCGTCTGCCAAGATGGAATTGGTGGCTTCATCCGATGAGATAATGTCTTTAGGTAACGATCTGGATCCTGAAAACCCTGCTGTTAAACAGCTGGAGGCAAGAAGAGATAAGCTTATTGTTTTAGAGAAAAAACTGGATTTACAAATGCAGGAGTACCAGCAGCGGCTTGATATGGTTAATGCCGAATACGAATCAGCAAGGAATGCAGTTAATGCGGGTATCAGAAGCTCATTTACCTATAATTTTCAATAGGTGATTACTAAATCTACAGGGATGTCATAACTTTCGGGGTAAACCGTATCAATAATTAATTCTTTTGGCAGACATACTGCGGTTTTTCCTCTGTAACCCTTTAAAAATCTGTCATAAAATCCTTTGCCGTAACCCAGGCGGTAATTATTCCTGTCACAGCAAAGCGCGGGAACTATTACTAAATCTATCAGATTTTTATCAACAGGAATTGTTAACGGCTCAAATGTCTTAAAACAGGAAATTTCGAGCTTGTCACCTTGTTTATAAGGGCAGCAGAGCAAATTTTCTCCTTCAATTCTTGGGAGGTAAAAGTTTTTTGTGTTATCTTCCATAATCGAAAGTAAATCGACTTCATTTTTTAAGGGATAAAAAAGCATAATATTTACGGCATTTTTATACTCTTCTGTATTTTTAAGTTTTTCCGCAAGTTCTTTGCTGCAGCCTCTTTTGCATATATTCTTTAATTTGTTTCTTAACTCGTTTTTCATTAAACAATTGCTCCATGACTTGCATCTGATACTGTTTTCGAGTATTTGGCAAGATAACCCTTAGCATTGCTTACAAAAGGTTTCAGATTTTTTCTGCGGGTTTCAAGCTCTTCTTCGCTTACAAGAAGGTCTAAAGTCCTTTTATTTATATCAATTCTGATTTTATCACCGTCCTTAATAAGCGCAATTACCCCGCCGTTAGCTGCTTCGGGGCAGATATGGCCGACGCATATACCTCTTGTTCCTCCTGAAAATCGGCCGTCTGTTATAAGTGCTGCTTTTGTTCCGAGTCCTTTCCCGACAAGAAGAGAGGTTGGCGCGAGCATTTCTCTCATACCCGGACCGCCTTTAGGGCCTTCATAGCGGATTACAACAACATCTCCTTCTTTGATTAAATCGTTTTCAAGCGCCTTCATAGCCTCTTCTTCCGAGTTAAAAGTTTTAGCCGTTCCTAAAAACTCATAACAGCTCTCGTCCACTGCAGAAATCTTGATTACAGAGCCTTCCGGCGCGATATTGCCGTATAAAATCCCTAAACCAGGCTTTGTTGTAAACGGTTCAGAATAAGGATGAACAATGTTTTTATCGCTATATACACTTTTATATCCCCCCCCCTTAAATTCAGGTACACTTTTAATGAGCTCATCTATTACAGCCGGAATTCCGCCTGCCTGATGGAATTGAGTCATTGTAATGTTTGAAGAGGGTTCAAGTTTTACAAATTGATGAATTTTATATGACAATTCCTCAAA
>CALUVK010000230.1 GCA_944324205.1 Candidatus Gastranaerophilales bacterium
ATTAAAAGCCCGAAACCTTTATGGCTCGGGCTTTTTAAATGGAGGAGGAGGTGGGATTCGAACCCACGGTACGCTCGCACGTACGACGGTTTTCAAGACCGCTCCAATCAACCGCTCTGGCACTCCTCCAAAGGATTTAATTGTTACTCTTTTATACTACCTAAAACATAATTTCTTGTAAAGGGGGCGAGTTATCTTTCTATTTATAATAATAGAATTTGTTTAAAATATTATTTTATAATTGCAAGCATTTTCTTACAGCTATTCAAAAACTTATTTATTTGTAGTAATATGAGGAAAGAGGTGTTTATGAGAAAGTCATTTGTAAAATATCCATTTTTAACAAGAGATGTTGAAATTTATGAACAGGATAACGGACATAAAATTGTGCTTGCACATAAAGAAGGGGGCATGGTCAGTGTTTCATCCTGGGTTAAAACAGGCTCTATTAATGAAAATGATAAAAATAATGGAATTTCGCACTTTCTTGAACATCTGATGTTTAAAGGAACACATAAGCATAAAGCCGGAGAGTTTGATAAGATTTTAGAAGCGCGCGGAGCAATAGTTAATGCTGCTACCTGGAAAGATTACACTTTCTACTATGTAACACTTCCAAAGGGTGAAAATAACGAAAATTTTTACACTGCAATAGAACTGCACGGAGATATGATGACTGACCCTGTAATTCCTGATTACGAAATGGGTGCACCGTTTGATATAAATGATAAAACAGTTACTGATAAACGAGAACGTCATGTAGTAATAGAAGAAATAAGGATGAGAAAAGATCAGCCTTGGACGAAAGTTTATAATGCTGTAAATAATGCTATGTATACTTCTCATCCTTATAAGAGAGATGTTATTGGGACGCCTGAAATTATTTCACAAGTAAGTCAGGCAGAAGTGATGGATTATTATAGAACTTTTTACTCGCCTCAAAATGTTTCAACAATAATAGTAGGAGATTTTGATTCAGAGGATGTGCTACGTCGTGTAATAGAAGCTTTTAAATGGGGCAAAAGGCCGAATGCTCCTGAAAGGAATTTGTTACCGGATAAACCTATTGAAAAAGAAGTATATGTTGAAAATGAAGCAAACATTAATTCTGCTTTTATGATGTTTGGTTTTTTAGGCGCTCCCGCAAAGGATTTGAAGTCTAATATAGCTCTTGAAATGTTAGCAATTATTTTAGGAGAAGGAACCAGCTCTCGATTGTATGTTAATTTAATTGAAAATCAAAATGAACGTATATTTAATATGATTGATGCAGAATGCTATTCCTTTAGAGATGGCAGTAATTTCTTTATCCAAGCAAACTTGAATTCTGAATATAAAGAAAAAGCTATTGAACTTATAAAAAATGAAGTAGAAAATCTTAAAAGAGAAATAAATACACGTGAACTTAATAAAGCAAAAAAGAAGCTTAAGTCACGTTTTGCCAGTGATGTCGAAACAGTGTCTGATATTGGCGAAACAATCGGGTATTATATGACTGTGTGCGATGATTTATCAATAGCTGAAGAATATTTGCCTATATGTGAGAATATTACAGAAAAAGATTTAATTGAAACAGCAAAAAAATATTTGGATTTGAATCACGCATCTATTTCCGTATTAATACCTAAAAAGAATTAAAATTATAGTATTTAAAAATATTTTGTATAATTCAAAAGAAGGACTTTTATAATTATTATATTATGAAACGATTTGTAATATTACTATTATTACTAATACTATCTTATTTTACTACTGAAATGGGATTTGCATATTCTGTAAAAATTTTTGATAAAACAGGCAAGCAAATTGGTACTGCCCACAAAAGCGGTGAAGATTATGTAATTTATGATATTAATGCTAAACAAGTAGTAGATTTTGATGCTTTTTATTCTGTAATTGATACAGAGCCTGTTCAGTACAATTCTGTTCCAACAATTACTCCTGGACAGAAATGGCTTGGAGTTGGAAAAGGAGTTAATTTAAAAACCGTAAGAACCGATAGTGGGAAAAAGATAAAATTTGTTAGAAGCGGTGCTTATTATACAAATAATATAAATATAAAGGTTTATGACAGAACAGGTAAGTTTATTGGTTATGCAAAAACCGATGGAACAAGTGATTACATAATATATGATAAAAATGGAAATGTTCTAAATATAAATATCCCCCTATATTCTCCTCCGGGAAAACCTCTTGGTTCTTATTGGGATAGATATAGCAGAAATAGAAAAAACCAAAACACAGCAAATTTTTGATTTTTTTTAATAAGAAATAGATGTTTTAGCAATAATTGTTACAGTACTTTTATAAGAACCCGAAAAATTATTATATTTTATTAAAATAATTAAAATAAAAAACCATCCCTAAATAAGAGATGGTTTTTTATATTCTTTTTCAGTTACTATCTTAATTTTACAGTTACTGATTTTGCTTTTTGAGTGTATTCAAGTTTGTCTTCTCTTGATAACCAGCCTAAACCCATTTCTGCAAAATTTTCATTTAAAGAAAGATCTTTTTTCATTTTGTTGATAGAAACTTCACCTTTGTTTGAAAGGTAGTTGTAAATCTGACCTGCAGATTCAATGATTTGTTCTTGAATACCTTTTTTTTCTTCTTTAACTCTTGCCATTTTAATCTCCTTCTTAAATAGTGTATCTGTAATTGCTTACGAGATTATTGTAGTAGAAATTTTCTGATTTGGCAAGAGGTTTGAACCCTGTTTGTGATAAAATAGTCTATAAGGAGTATGTTATTAAATTTTATTAAAGTCGATTTTCGAACTAAAGTATTAGTCGAAAAATATCTGGAGCTTATTTCTGA
>CALUVK010000231.1 GCA_944324205.1 Candidatus Gastranaerophilales bacterium
TTATTTCAAAAAGGCAAAGTTTACTGCCGGAGTGTTTAATAGATTTTTTTGAGGATTTTCTTTAATCTTATTTAGAAAAAGGAGATTGTTATGTGTGAGATAGAAGATATAAAAGCAAGGCAGATTTTAGATTCAAGAGGCAATCCGACCGTGGAAGCCGAAGTTATATTAATTGACGGCTCTACAGGCAGAGCATCAGTTCCTTCCGGAGCTTCAACAGGGATTTATGAAGCAAGGGAGCTTAGAGACAAAATCAGGGATGATTTTTTAGGTAAAGGTGTTTTAAAAGCGGTTGATAATATTAACTCTGTCATAACCCCGCATCTTTTAGGAGAAGACGCATCAGACCAGAGATTTATTGATAATTTAATGATAGAACTAGACGGGACTTTTAATAAATCTAATCTTGGCGCCAATGCTATTTTAGCGGTATCTTTAGCTTGTGCAAGAGCCTCCGCCGAATATTATAATCTACCGCTTTATCGTTATCTTGGCGGAATTTACGGCTCTGTTTTACCGACTCCGATGATGAATATTTTAAACGGCGGAGCACACGCTAATAACAATCTTGATTTTCAGGAATTCATGATATCTCCTGTCGCTTCGTGTTCGTTTTATGAAGCTCTTAAAGCAGGCTCAGAAATATTCCATACCCTGAAACAAATTCTTGCAGAAAACGGTTTTTCTACTACTGTCGGAGATGAGGGAGGGTTTGCTCCTAATATCAGTTCAACTCGCAGTGCTATAGAATTTATTATATCCGCAATAGAAAAAGCAGGTTATAATACTAATAATATCAAACTCTGTCTTGATGTTGCAGCATCTGAACTTTATGAAGAAGGGGAATGCTCGGGAGGAGTATGCTCGCTTAGCAGGTATTATCTTAAAGGCGAGGATAAAAAATTAACCTCGGAAGAAATGGTTGATTATCTTGCAGAGCTTGTAAGAGATTATCCTATAATCTCAATAGAGGACGGAATGAGTCAGGATGATTGGCTTGGCTGGCAAAATCTTACTGAAAGGCTCGGAAATAAATGCCAGCTTGTGGGTGATGATTTATTCGTAACAAATACAAAACGTCTGATGGAAGGTATTGAGAAAGGAGTGGCGAATTCAATATTAATAAAACCGAACCAGATAGGTACTCTCTCCGAAACAATGGACGCAGTTCAACTGGCACACGAATATGGCTATACTACGGTAATCTCCCATCGTTCAGGTGAAACAGAAGATAGTTTTATTGCGGATTTAGCAGTTGCTGTTAATTCAGGTCTGATTAAAACCGGTTCTATTTCCAGAACAGATAGAATTGCTAAATATAACCAGCTTCTAAGAATTGAAGAAAATTTAGGCGTTGCTGGTAAATACATCGGTATAAAAGCCTATAAAGGTGTGTCCGATACCTTTATTTCTTAAACACAGCGAGCAAATTTATGCGTTGTTAAAGCGTGTTGTTCTGCACGCTCTGCCATAACAAAAAAATATTGTTTTAAAGCATCTACTTGATTCTTCATTGATGGAACATCAACTAAGTGTATTTTTAAAACATTGCTGAGTGTTTTTTCTGTTGGTGAAGTCAGTATTTTCTTACCTAAAAATAATTTAGCCATATCTACTAAAATTGCCATAATAGTTCCTCCCTTTTTCCAATGTTAAATTATCTTACATATATATTAAAAGGATAAATTATTTCTAAAATTGCTCTATAAATAGTATTTTATGTGTTAATCTTTACAAATTTTAATATATAACTTTTTGAAAAATTAAATTTTAATAAAATAAAAAAGCGGGAAAAATTCCCGCTTGAAGTTAAATACCTTATAATTCTCTTTATGCTTTGCTTTCGCCTTTGTCCTTTACTTTAGTCTCTTCTTCTTTCTCTTGTTCAGTATTAACTGTATTCTCCTTATCTTTTTCTTCAAGATATAATGTTGCAAATTGTTCGTACAAATCACTATCTTGAAGTATTTCATCTATCTCAATACCATTCTCGTCAGTATCAACTTCAGCATATTTATCTGCATCTATATCATATTTCTGAGCTTGATTTTGGTCAAGTTTACGTATACCTAATTTATTTGCTAAAAAAGTTTTTAATACATTTGCGCTAACTTCTGTTGACATTTTTGTCTCCTTATGTTTATTCATCTTACACTTATATAAAGTATATAAAGTTTATAGGATTTCATTGTGAAGATAAATTGTTACATAACTTAACAAAAAGTCCTCGGCTTATATAAACCGAGGACTTTTTGTATAATAAAATAATTCTAAACAGCTTTTTGAACTTTTCCAGCTTTTAAGCAAGAGGTACAAACAGTCATCTTTTTAGTTTGCCCGTTTACATTTACTCTAATTTCCTGTAAATTTGGAGTTTGTCTTTTTACAATTTGTTTATGAGAAAATGTTAATTTTGCTGCTTTTAAAGGCTTTTTACCGCATACTTCACATTGTTTTGACATAATTCTATTTCCTTCTTTCTACCAGTGTATCCTAAGTGTACATTAAAAAGTTTTAATTTACAAGTCTAAATGTAAATTTATTGTAACAATTATGGTATTTACTTCCAAACACAACACTTTGTAAAAAATGTTATATAAAAACAGATTGGCTTGTACCAGAATTGCTATGTATATCTAGATTTTACTAATTGTTCATTTTTCTTTGGTTTCAAAGCAAAGCAGGGAACACGAGATGTATAAGCCAATGTAGGGAGTGAGAACGCGAAAATCTTTGATTTCATAACAAAACAGTAAATTTAATAATACCTAACAAACAACCAAAGTGTTTATGGAAAAATATA
>CALUVK010000232.1 GCA_944324205.1 Candidatus Gastranaerophilales bacterium
AAACTTGTTAAATCAAAGAAAAATGGGAAAAATGTTTATTATGCTTTAGATGATCACCACGTAAAAAGCATTCTAGAAAAAGCATTAGAACACGTATGCGAATAATTTCAAATATTTAATGAATATGTTTAGGTCGTAATAATAACATTTTAGTATCTTCAAGTGCTTTTAATCCATGCGGAATTTTAGCCGGCATAACTATCATTTTCATTTCCTTTAAAATTATCTTAAATTAATATTTATTTTAAAAAATATGTAAATTATTGTAAAGATTTAATATTTTAAATGAGTTTAATAGCAAATATCTACTTTATATATACTTTTTATATAAAAAGGAGTTTAAAATGTCAAAACCAGAAGAAGAAAAAAAGCCAATAGATATAAATAGTACTCTAAGCATAACACAAGATAATATTGTAAAAACAGGGACTTTAGTTAAAACAGATGAACTTGTTGTTGATAGAGATTTTGGGGTAATGCTTGAAAAAGGAATCACTCTGGATGATTTACACACTTTTTATGTTGAACATAACAATTCAGGAGAAGAAACATACCAATATTTCACAAATTATCTAAACGAAAATAAAAATAACCCTGAAGTAATTAACAACACCGTAAGTTCCATATTAGCAGAATTAGTAACCAAATATGATAAAACTAATATAGAACACGGTGAAGTAGGAGGTAATCAGGCAGAATATTTATCAACCGTATTCAGTACAGGTAAAGGAGAAGAGACCAACGCACTGATTTGTGGAACAATACATAATTTTTTAAGAGATTCCTTACAGGATGCAGGAATAGAAGCTGTTACCGTAATTGGAGCCGACAATAGTTACCAGAAAGGTTTTACAAATCATGCCTGCTTGCTATACAAAAATAGTGATGGCACATATCAATTTAATAATTACGGAAAATCTGCAACAATAGAAGCAAATAATATAAAAGATGCAGTCTACACCGTCCATAAAGAAACAGGATTATTAGAAAGCGGAGGTCAAATAACCCTGCATGATAAAAATAATTCATATCAAGAATATGCACTTAGTGAATCAAGTGCATATGGTAATCTAATGGATAAAAGAGATTATAACGCACAAAGTCCATTTGATAACCCTGTATCAACAAAAACCGGTATTGATGCCTATGGGAATGTATCTACAACAGGTAATATAAAAGGAGGCGGAGAAGCAACCTTTTCCACACAAACAGATAATAGTGCTCAAAGTACTATAGTAGGCATAGAATATAGACATTCCGGAGAAAATGCCGAATTTTATAATTCAAACAGTATTGGTATAAAAGGCTCTTTTGCAAAAACAAAAGCTCTGAATGAAACAAATGCATTAACTTATGATATAAATGGCATTTTCAGTCATACAAAAGGCGAATTAGGTGGTAATGTCGAAGATATGTCCTATGAAAGTCTAATGTTAAAAGGATCTGTTGGAGTCCAAACACAAATATATGGTACTGAAAATACAAATATATATAACTCTGGAAAAGCTTCATTAATAAGTACTGGAGTATTAGGACATTCAAATCATTATTCTTCAAGTTATGATGCCAGATTAATACTTGAAGACGGAATAAGTATTTCTAACAATCAAACTAATCAAAATTTTAACGGCAATATTAGCGGTGGTGTTGTTATTGATACCCAACAAGATAATAACGGGATGAAACCTGTAATTGGTGGAAAACTTAATATTGGTACAGGATATACAGTAAAAGCAAATGATAATTTATTAATTAGTGCAAATGCCGAAGCATACAGTGTTTTTACAAAAGCATCTACAGATAGCGGAGTACAAGCTAATGTAGGCGCAATATGGACAAATCCAAATTCAGACAGTAAGATAAATTGTGTTTTTGGCACAGTTGGAGCAAGTGCAGAAAGCCAAAACTTGCATATAGGTAAATTTACTCAACTAACAGAAAAAAATGTAACATTCCAAGCTACAGCAGGAATGGAAGTTGGTAAAAATACAAGAGTAAGCTTAAATTATTCACAACATAATGATACACTAAATCCTACTAAAAATACTAAAACTTTTGGTGTTTCTGTTGGTGTAAAATTCTAATAAACTATCTAAACAATTTCAGAAAAAAGATTACCGATTGCATTTGAAAATCCATCTTCATTTACAGAAGAGGTGATTGAATTAGCATGTGCTTTAACAGAATCTTTTGCATTACCCATAGCTATTGCTAATCCATCTCTTTTTCTTATAAAATCCATCATTTCAATATCGTTTGATGAATCACCGATAACCATTGCATTTTTAGGTTCAATTTTTAAAACTCTGAGCAAAAAATCAATAGCTTTATCTTTTGATACCCATTTATTTTGGAACTCTAACACACTTGAGCTTGATGGATTTATTTTTAAATCAGGAATTCTTGCAGAATTAAAGGAATCAATCACGGCACTTTGATTATATTCAGGATGTTGAGCAACATCTGATTTATATATCACTGCCTTTTGAAGTATTTTTTTCTGATTAAAAAGTTCATCAAAAGAATTCACTTGTTTAACTAAAGATTTTGCTTTCCAAGGGAATTGAATATTACTCACAGAATATGGTTGTTCATCAAAATACATTATTAAATGAGAATTTTTATCAGTTTTTCTTAATGATTTAAACCATTTAATAAGATTTTTTCCTGCTTTAGGTGAAATCATATTTTCAAAAAGAGGAACACCAGAACTATTAATAAGTAGTAGGTTTTGGTAATCTTTGATTACCGAAACATTTTCTGTTTCGATAAATTTTAATTTACTGGACAAAAA
>CALUVK010000233.1 GCA_944324205.1 Candidatus Gastranaerophilales bacterium
TATACGCCAATTTTGGTTAATCACTGTTTCAAGATTTTCAAGCATGTATTTTAGCGCATAAAAGGTTTGGCGGGTTTCTATTAAATAATCTTCGAGGTGTAGTTCCATAAAAATCTCCTTTTGTTATTCTCATGTAATAACATGGGAATAACACATTGTCAATAACAAATGTTATAATTAAGTTATTACAAGGTAATAATATGAAAAAATTAAGACAAATCGGAAACAGCTGGGGTATTATCATCCCCAAAAATATTCTGGAGATGATGAATATTAATCCCGTATTAGACTATATTGAAGTCGAGCTGGATAACAAAACTTACAAAATAAAAAAAGCAGAAAAAGAACAGTAGGTTGTTGTGGGGTTTCGCCTAATCTTATAAATTGAAATTACTTTATAAAATATATCGGAGTTTAGATACATAAGTTCAAGGATGAAATATAACTATGTAATCTTTAAGGATTTCTTCCTGAAAAGAAGTTGGTATATCATTGAAGTCTAAAATCTCTACAATAATCGGAATATCGCTGTCATTTATCAGTGCTCGTAAATCATAAATATTTTTATCCGGACTGTTAAAATTTTTTACAGCCAAATCCAAATCGCTTCCTTCGTGGGCCTCGCCTTTAATCCGGCTTCCGTAAGCCCAGATTTCGGCTTGCGGGCAGTAGGAATTAAAAATATCAACAAGCATTTGTAAATATTTAGCCCTTAAAAACAATCTATCCATTTTCTATAACAGTCCTTAAGTTTTTGACATCTTTCAGAAAATCATCTACTAAAGTCAGAGTTTCTTCTGCAAAAGCCTTTCCGTAATCATGTGCAGTATTATTTCTGTTATCCCTGTATTTCATCCACCGCGAGATTTCATCTTCATTAAGCAGAGAATGTTTATAAGCATGTCTGAACAAGTCTTTAAAAGTAAGTGTATCTACAGCTTTTTTGCTTGCAAAATAAGGCAGTAATCTTTTTCTCAAAAGCTTACCGCTCTGCTCAAGAGTCATTTCAAAACCTTTGACAAGAGAATTTCTATACATTTCATAATCAATAGAGCCTTCTTGCGCAGTTTTAATAAGTTCATAAGCCTTCTCTAATGTTGTTATGCACCTTGCAAGGTATTCAGTATTAATACTCATAAAAATTCCTTCTCTTATATCTTAATTATTACATAAATTTTATAAAACACCAAGACAGCCCTTAGGTAATGTAGATTGCAGTAAATTAGAAAAATGTTTCGGTAATGTAATCTTCCAAGACTTGCTGTTTAAAGTCTATTATACATATTTCACAAATAAAAAATACAACGTAATAAATTGTTACAATTGGTCAATTTTGTTTGGAAAAATGACTTTATATAAATAAGGTTAGAAAATATTGAAAGGTTAATTTATGGTTTATCCAATTAGTTATTATAGCTATGGTAAAACGGAGCAAACCCAATGGATAAATGTGCTTCGGGGGGGCTAAACAACCTGTTACAAGCGTAATCCAGCCGTCGTTTAAAGGAGTTCAAACTCCGGCGCAAGATGTGGTTCAAATATCTGCTGGAGACAAAATCAAGAACACGAGCAATACTGAAAAAGCCGGAATGTCAACAGGTGTCAAATGGGCGCTTGGTATATTAGGAACAGCAGCGGCTGTATATGGTGCTATTGTCGGACATAGAATGCTTACTAAACCGACAATAGAAAAAGTAGCCCAAAACTTCTCAGAAATCTTTAGACGAGATGTTTCTAAAGAAGAAGCACAAAAAATGGTGAATAATTATAAAGAACTTTTTCAAATCAATGATAAAAAAGAATTTTGCCAAAAATTATTTAATCAGGCTAAAAAAGATTTTGGATATGAAAAGTTAGACTTAAGAATGGCTTTTTTATCTGAAGAAAGCTTATTAAAAAATCCAAAGTTAAGTGGATGGTACAGACCGATTACTCCGGTTTTTGTTTCTGACGGTAATGGAAATAATGCTCTTAGAGAGTTAAACTCTGAAATTATTTCTCTTAACCTAAACAATTCCAGAGAAAAGATATTTGACACTATAATGCATGAATTTACTCATTGCAAACAACATGAAATTGCATATAGATATGATAAGGATAAATTTTTTGATGCAATGTTTGAACGCAGATTTTCCGGTAATAAAAAATTACTACCCCACTTTAACAGATATAAAGAAGTGATAGAATTAACTTATAAAGACGTCTGGGATAAACTGCCTAAAATCCAGCCCGGAACAAAAGAAGGAGATTTAGCAGAAATATATTTAAAAGAACTAAGAAATTATAAGAGCGGAACCAGTGGAAATATAGATGAGTACTGGAATCAAGTTCTAGAGCAAGAAGCACGCAAAGCTGGAGGAAAAACAAAATTAATATACAAATATTTAAATATGGCAGAATCTTAGCTCTGTAGGCTAAGGTAAATCACAGATTTATCTCAGCCTACTTTACTCAAAGGGGATGGGTAGCTGTGCACTTGGTTTTATTATTTACCTATTCACTACTCACCAGTCACTATCACCATTCTCCATTGTAACATTTCTTCTTAAAATGTAACAATTTTTGAAGTTTATTGCAAAATTATCTTGAAATAGTATAATTTAGTAGAATAGTGTATTACACAATAATGAAGAGGATAAAAAACATGAGTACATTAGAAAAAGTAAAAAAAGTTGTAGTTGACCAATTAAGCTGCGATGAAGC
>CALUVK010000234.1 GCA_944324205.1 Candidatus Gastranaerophilales bacterium
TGAATATCTTCAGGATGTGCAATATATGAATGATAAAGTTTTTCAAGCCACCTTGACGGATAATATACATCATCATCTGCCGTAACTATTATTGCATCTGGGAATTCCTTAAATGCATAAATTGCCTTGGTATAAGATTTAATATCTTTTTCAAACCGAATTTCAAGCCCGTTTTTTATAAACCTTGTTATCTCATATGGTAAATCATTCACCCCGTCAAACTCATCACTCAGCCACAAAATTATCCTATCCGGTTTAATTTTCTGATTAAGAAGAGAGTACAGAGAGATAACCAAATCAGAAAAACGCTCTTCATAAGAGGTTAGAGACACAATAATCGGGACTTCCCGCTTTAAAACATTTACTCCCTGATACATCCCCATCTTATCTGCAAGATACCTGATTAGCGGATTAAAGACAAATCTCAAATGAAATTTTGACTTAAAAATTTTTCTAAGCAATTAATCTCCCTATCAATCTTATGTAATATCATAAACGCTCTGAAGTCTTAACCTGTGTATCAAAAGGCTCTCAAACGGCGTATTGTTATTAGCTTTTTCAGTTTTTAATCTTTCTACCCATTCAATTATCCTTCGTTCTTGCTTCGTAAGTTCAAGATTAGATAAATCAAATAAACCCAAATACACAAGCCACGAATGTTTAGACGGATATTTTGATACAAGATTTTCTATAGAAGTATTAATCTCAGGTACTTTTTGATTAGGCCCTAAAAGTTTATAAATACCTTGAGAAACAAATAAATCATAGGCTTTTTGCTTATTTAAACTAAAAGTTTCAACAAGTTCTTTCTTTAACCTATGATAACTCATATCATAATTTATATTCTCCAAATATTCATCCTGAAGCCTTTTTGTCTCTTCTTCTAACTCAAACCCGAACCTTACTGCAAACTTTAAACCCCTTACAATCCTTGTCGGATCATCAATAAAACTTTCTTTATGCAAAACTCTCAAAAGGCCGTTTTCTAGATCCCCTCTTCCCCCGAAATAATCAATAATTTTATTTTTGCAAGTAGTGTTTTTTGCCATTGCATTAATCGTAAAATCCCGCCTTTTTAAATCGTCAATAAGCGGACAGCCGATATTATATACTTGAGGCAAATGCCCTTTTCTGGGATATTTTTCTTCCCTTGTTGACGCGATATCTATTTTATCCCCGTTTATATTAATATTAACCGTTCCAAAAGCCTGATTAGTCTTTAATATTGCATCAAGATTTTTGCCAAACTTTCTCTGTGCAAATTTTATAGCATCCCCTTCATAACAATAATCGACATCAGGACTTTCCAAACCTAAAAGTTTGTCACGAACAACTCCTCCAACGTAATACAAATTTTTGTTTTTAATTTCCATTCTTAATCCTTCTGTTATGAATAAGCGATGAAATGAAGGCCGCAACAATAAATGCCAAGCCTAAAAGACCTGTAACAACTTCCGGCACCTGATGGAATGTTGAAACATACATTAAAGCCGCAAGAACTCCGATTGCCCAGTGCGCACCGTGTTCAAGATATAAATACTGATCCAAAGTTTTCTTTTCAACAAGCATTATGGTAAGCGAACGCACAAACATAGCCCCGATAAACAAGCCGATTGTAATAATCAGGATATCTTTACTCAACGCAAATGCTCCCAAAACACCATCCAGTGAGAATGACGCATCAATCAATTCCAGATAAAGAAACCCGACAAGTCCTGAACATTTAACAGTATCCGCACAAAGTTTTGCTCTTTCTTCCTGTCTCTTTTCAAGCCATTCTGCAAGTCCGTCTATTACAAGATATGTAATAATCCCTGCTACACCCGAAGAGAAAACAGTTTCTCTTGCATCAGGCGCAATTTCAAACATTAACAAACCAAGTGCCGCAAGAGTCGTAATTGTACAAATTCCCCTTACTTTGGATAATTTCTGCAAAGCATGCTCTAAGCCTTTAATCCAATGTACGGATTTCTTTTCTTCCGTAAAATAATCCATAAACAACATGAGCAAAAATGAGCCGCCAAAAGCAACAATAGGCGCATGGGTTAATTCAAGATAATGCGCATAAGAATGAACATCATTCAACGCCATATTAAGAACCGCCACAATATTTAATTTGGCAAAAATAGCAACTACAAGAAGCGGAAACAGAAATCTCATACCGAAAACCGCGATTAATATACCCCAGGTAATAAAGCGGTGACGCCACTTTTCAGACATTCCCTCAAGTTTCATTGCATTTACTACCGCGTTATCAAAAGACAAACTTATTTCAAGAACGGCAAGTACCAGTGCTATAAAAATACAAGTAAAGCCTGTTCCGTTATGTACATGCTCACCCCAGAGATAAGCACAAATTAACCCGAATACGGTTACTATATATGACCCTAAAAAATAATGCAGCATTTGTTTTTCCTCACTTCCTGTAAACGTTCCTAATAAGTAGATTATATTATAATTTGTTTATTTTTGTAAATATAAATAATTTTATCAATACAACATGTTGTAATTTGTGTTGCTTATGATAATATAAGTTTGTGACTTTTTTAAGGAGTTTTCAGGTCGTAATTAAGAGAAGTTTTTAAAGAGATGCAGAAGATTTCATTAATAATGCCCATATATAACGCAGAACCATATCTAGAAGAAGCGCTTGATAGCGTAATAAGTCAAACTTTGTCTGAAATTGAAATAATTTGT
>CALUVK010000235.1 GCA_944324205.1 Candidatus Gastranaerophilales bacterium
GGACCCCATCTTTTGAGACACAGAATGGTACCCAGTGGTTAGTATCAACTCTTAGAACGTTGAGCGGAACCAGTGCATAACGATTCTATTTAAAATTGTAGTGATGCAAAATAGCAAACAGAATATATCCAATGATATATTCCGTTTGTCAACCATCTTGAAATTGTGTAATATAAAGAAATGGTAACATACTATTTAACCAAAACATTCAATCTTTTAATAATCGCTTCTGTAAACTCACTGCACCTAGCATTCCCGCCTAAATCAGCAGTCTTAATTCCTGCATTCAGGGTTTCAAATAGTGCTAATTTGATTTTTTTAGCCGCTTCAACTTCTCCGATATAATTAAGCATCTCTATTGCAGACATTAAGATTGCAGTCGGGTTTGCCGTGTCTTTTCCTGCAATATCAGGAGCAGAGCCGTGAACAGGCTCAAAAACAGCGTAATCTTCTCCGATATTTGCACCTTGAGCTATTCCTAAACCGCCTACGAGTCCTGCACACAAATCAGACACAATATCACCGTAAAGGTTTGGAAGTAAAAGGACATCAAACTGATTAGGGTTTTGAACTAACTGCATGCAGCAATTATCAACAAGAATTTCTCTAAATTTTATTTGGGGGTAAATTGAAGCAATCTTGCGCGCAGACTCTAAAAAGAGACCGTCAGAGAGCTTGCAAATATTAGCTTTTGTTACTACACAAACCTCTTTTCTGTTGTTATTAACCGCGTAATCGAATGCAAATTTGGCAATCCTCTCCGACGCACCTCTTGTAATCCTTTTTATGCTTTCAGCGGTATCCTCATCAACCTGTCTTTCTATTCCGGCGTATAAATCCTCGGTATTTTCTCTGACTACAACAATATCAACCTTGTCATAACGTGTTTTTACATTAGGAAGATTATAGCAGGGACGGAGATTTGCATACAAATCCAGCTCTTTTCTTAACTGTACATTGACGGAGCGGAAACCTTTCCCTATAGGAGTTGTAACAGGAGATTTTAGTGCTGCTTTATTCCTTTTTACAGATTCGATAACACGGTCGGGAAGCGGTGTTCCTTCCTCTTCAATAACATCAGCTCCCGCAGTTTGAATATCCCAGTCTATAACTGCACCGGATGCGTTAATAATTTTTATTACAGCATCGCTAATTTCCGGCCCGATGCCATCACCTTTTATAAGTGTAACTGTTTTCATCCGCTCCTCCTGTTTATTGCCGGATTATATCTTAAAATCACGATTTTGCTTGGTGTATTTGTAAATTGCGTAGCACATTAATGCAATCATCACCAAGCCCGTTATCCATTCAAACATTGTTCTTCCTCCAATGATTTAAGTATTTTTACAACCTCTGTTCTTCTTATAAAATATGCATTTATTAATAGCAAAGTAAAAAAGCATCCTGCAATAATAAACATATAAACAAGAAATTCTTTATTTTTTTCTAATATTAAAGCAATTGTACCGCCTGCTGTCACAAATACAGACCCCCACAGGTGAGTCATTTCGTTTCTTATAGAATTTAATTTTTCAACCTCAAAAATCTTATCCATAATTACCTTTTTAGATATTATAGCATATTTTGGAAGAAAAATGATATTATTTAGACATTTGTTTGAACAACCATTCAATAAGCAGTGTAAACAAATGTTCTGATTTATCAAATTTTCTGTTAATACAGCATAATAAGATATCTTTATCTAATCCGGTAAGTCTGGTTAGAAGCTCTTTTTTAGTTTTTATATATTCATTGTTTTTAACAAAATATTCTGCCTGTAGAATAAAAAATGTTTGTTTGTATAATTCCGGCAGTACTTGCTGATGGTCAGAAGAATGCAAGTAAGAATGTATAGCTAAATGATAAAGTGTTTCAAGAGATTGCTTGATTGATTTTTTGACTTCTGTGTTTGTTGGCGGAGTAATTATTTCTTCAAGTTTTCCGTAAATATTTCCGGTATCATAAAAGAACTGGAATAAATCTTCTTTAGACCAGTTTTTAATCTCTCTTTCACCGGAAATAAACCCGCACGCTTTTTCTTTAAAAGGCATTCCTTCTATAATGGATTTATATTCCCGCAAATCCTCGATTGACAGATGCTTTAAAATCACAACTAAATCAATATCGCTGTTTTCATCGGCTTCATTACGGTTATAACTCCCTTGAAGTCCGATAAAAATCAGGTTATCTTTAAAAGCTGTTTTTAATTTTGACTCTATCTCATCAAGCCAGACTGATATTTTAAAGTCGGATTTAGCCAACGACAGCACCATTCTTAGCTTTTATATATGCTTCAATCCCTTTAGTAAGCTGATCCGGACAGCTTGTCGGTCTGCTTCCGCAAGGTAGTCCGCTTAGTTTCGGGATAATGTCATTAATATTCATTCCGCGGATTAAGATACCTATTCCTTTAAGGTTTCCGTTGCAGCCGCCGAAGAATTCGACATCTTCTATAATATCGTCTTTTATTCTCATCTGCATTAATTTACAGCAGACGCCGGATGGTTTATATTGAACTAAATCGGCTCCTCCGTCAACCTGTTTTATTTGTATATCCTCATTCATCTTCCAATCCTCCTTATATGAAATTATATCACCCGTAATCTCCATTTTCAAATAATCTCCTTTATTGTATCATTGACTTATGCATAGTATAACAAAAATCGGGTTCTGGGGTTATCCCGACCCTGCTATAG
>CALUVK010000236.1 GCA_944324205.1 Candidatus Gastranaerophilales bacterium
TTAACGTCAGCCTCAAGAAGAGCACGCCTGATTTCCCTCAAGGCTTCCTGCATATTATCCTGCGTAAGCTCTTTTTGTCCTGCAGTTTTTGCTATTATATCCTGTAATTTATCCGACAATGAATCAAACATTTGTGATATCCTCTAATACTTGTGTAAAAAAGGATAACATAAACATGTGATTATGTTAACAGCTATTGATAAACCCTAGTTTAATTATTTTCTTTTTTTTCAGTATTTTCTTCTGTTTGTTGTGTGTAAGCTTGTGCTAATTGCTGCTTATAAGTTTCTAGTTCAGCTTCTGTTTTGATTTCTTCTACTTCTTTTAATGCTTCTTTTAATGCTTTGGATTGGGCTTCCAGTTCTGTTAATAATTCTGCAGTTTGTTCTGGAGTTAAGTCTTCAGAAAATAGTATAGGACCGCTATATATTGGAGAAACCCAGGCACCAAGAGCTTTCGGAACATTTGATGCTGGTGATAATGTGAGAAGTCCAAGAGCTTTTGGTCTTCCGCTAACTCTTTGATAACGTCCACCCATTGCAAGTTCGTAGTCAGTTTTGCCAAAGTTGTACCATCTCCTGTTAATATTTAAATCTGGTATGTAGTTGGCAAGTTCTGTCGCATTTTTGTCCGGATATTTCGCCATACTACGCATTACATTTTCTTTAGTTCTAGTTAAATCTTTTAATGCGTTTGAGTATTCTTTTTGCTCAAATTTAATGCGTTTATAAAATGTTGCTAATTCTGTATTTGGAATATCTTGACCTTGAACTTTGTTTGGCGCTGGCGAAGCCTGTCTGTGAGCAATTCTTTCTTGTGCATAAGTACCTGAATTTTTCTTTATTAGTTCATCATATAAACTTTTTTCATTCGTACCTCTGCCAAAATACAAATCCAACTCTGTTTTATTTTCTTTTAGCAATAATCTTTCTTCTTTTAATAACGCCAATCGCTGCGATTCTGCCGACGTTAGTTGACCGTTTATACGATTTAACTGTTCAATTTTTTGAATATCAGTTTCAACTTTATTAAGTTTTTTCTCTACAGAAGTTTTTAATTTCGTGTACTTTTCATTATATAAATTTTCCCAGCTTGTCAGACTTTGATATGCACTGATAAATTTATCTTTAGTAGCATTTAAAAATCCGTTTCGACTTACAGAGTTAATGTCTTCCAGAACAGCATTTTTTATACCTTTTCCAGAATTTATGGCTAAGTCTCGCCCAAAATTTGATAAGTTTTCAACAACTTTACCAGCTCCACTTCGCGCTGTTGCGCTGCTAGCTTGCGATGATGTTGATGATGCAGTACGGAAACCTTTACCTAAACCTCTTATTCCGAAGAGCGATGTAATACCGACAAATGCATTTGCGCATATGTCTTGCTGTGCCTTATCAATTTCTTCGTCTGTCTTAGCTTTATCTAAACTTGAAATACCTTTTGCGACTCCTATGCTACCTCCAATTAATCCTGTGCCAAGCATTCCTGCCCCAATAATTGGTCCAACTACAGGTATAAACGTAAGCCCTACCGTTAAAACTGTTATTCCTATATTATTAAGACATTTTTTTAAACTAAATTTCCCGTCTTCTTTGTAGCCTATGAAGCTTTTGCCCATATTTTTTAATGAAGTTCCTAAATTTGATAGCCATCTGCCAGCTTTGCCCCAAAAGCCAGCCTTTTTAGCAGAAGATCTTACTGTTGATGAGCCATCTTTATTTTTTCCGTTTTCTACTTGTTTTATAGAAGTGGAAATTTCTTTTAAATTTTGGTTATATTCATTAATAATTTCTTGTTTTGACTGGCGAATTTTTACTTCTTCTGCAGCAAGTTCGCGTTCTTTTTTTAAACGTTTTTGATATTCTTCATATGTCTCTCCTTTTGAACTTTTTGTAGAAGAATCTGACCAAGGCGTGCTAAATGGACTCTGCCAAGTATAATTATTAAAACTACTATTCATAAATGGAGTGAATGTTGAAAACATGTTTGTTAAATCCCTGTACTTAAATATCCCTTATATATTAAAAGTATTTGGCTAGTAAAAAATTGCCTTATAAATTTTGTTATATACATAAAATTTATGGATATTTGCGTATTCATTGAACTTTATAGCTTTACAAAACTTTATATGTTGTATTTTTAGACAAAATTTATTCATTTTTAAAATTAATAAACAAATTATAATTAGCATGCTTAATTCCTGTTTGTATATTGATTAAGCATTATCCTTGATGTTAAATATGGTGTATGAAGAAAAAACAATTATTCATATTTATATTGTCCGTTTTAATCCTGGTAATATTTAATAAAGTCTTTTTATCAGCTTTTACCAGAACTAACGCTTTTTACTCAAGGCAGGCTATAGTAAATTCTGAGCAAATAGCACCACAAAAGCTATTTGAAAAAACATGGAAACTTATAAGTAAGGAATATTATGAACCGAGTCTTAATCACCAAAATTGGGTAAGGTGGAGAGAACGTTACGATGGTAAAATAAAAACCGACGAAGATGCAAGAGTTGCAATAGATACAATGATTGCAAGCTTAAATGAACCTTACACGCGTTTTATGCCAAAAAAAGATTTTGAGGATCTTACAACCTCTATCACATCAAAAATTTACGGTATCGGCGTAAATATATATTCAAATTCCGGGAAAATAGAGATATTTAATGTTATGCCGGCAACGCCTGCAGA
>CALUVK010000237.1 GCA_944324205.1 Candidatus Gastranaerophilales bacterium
GTTGTCTGGCATGCTTAAACGCGGTACTGATGTATGGTTAAATACACCTTTAAGACCGTTTGAAGCTTCCGGTACTTCCGGCATGTCAGCTAATGCTAACGGTGCTATCCACCTTTCAACTTATGACGGATGGACTGTTGAAGGTACTTTCCCTGGAATTAACGGTTATACTGTTGAATATCCGGAACTTGATGATGATATGCCTTGGGAAGAAAGACACTGGGCAGATCACAGATGCATGATGGATATTATCGAAAACCAGATTATTCCTACTTACTACAACAACAAGCAGGAATGGGCTAGACTTATGAGACAGGCTATCAGAACTGCTGAAGCTTACTTTAATTCTGATAGAATGGTAATCGAATACTACAATAGATTGTATAAACCGATTGCACATGATGACAGCTCTTCAGGAGAAAAGAAGAAAGAATTAAATATTTCTGAAACTCCTACATTTGATGCTTGGACTTATTCAAATATCAAGTAAGTTTAAAATATAATGAAACACTCCGCATCAATTAAATGCGGAGTGTTTATTTTTTGATAAAACTTAAAAAGTCAGAAAGAAATTTATCTTTCAGACTTTTTAGTTAAATTTAAGATATATTAGCTTTCAAGAAATTTTCTAATAAGTTCATTAACAGTTTTTGGATTTGCTCTTCCTTTTGTTTCTTTCATAACTTGCCCAACAAAGAAACCAAGTAAGTTCGTTTTACCATTTTTATAAGATTCAACTTCTTTAGGATGAGCGTTAATAATGTTTTCAACAATTGTTTTAATCGCGCTTTCATCAGAAATCTGGCTTAAACCTTTCTTTTCAACAATTGCAGAAGCTTTTTCTCCATTAGTAATCATCTCTTCTACAAGAATTTGTTTTCCAATATTGTTTGAAATCGTTCCCTTTTCAATTAGAGAAATTAATTCTGCAAGATTTTCAGGAGTTAATTTTGTTTCATTTATTTCAAGTTTATTTTCTTTTAAATATGCAGCAATTTCGCCCATAATAAAATTAACAGCTGTTTTAGGATTGGCTCCTAATTCCAGAACCTTATCAAAGAACAATGCTAAAGGCATTTGCTCTACAATAACAGATGCATCGTATTCACTCAAACCTAAAGACATATATCTTTGGCGTTTTGCTTCCGGAAGTTCTGGCATTTTAGAGCGAATTTCTTCAACCCACTCTCTTGAGATTTCCAATGGCATCAAATCCGGTTCTGGGAAATATCTGTAATCGTGAGCATCTTCTTTACCTCTCATAGAACGTGTTTCTTTAAGGTTGTCATCCCAGAGTCTTGTTTCTTGAACAACCTGTCCACCTTCTTCAACAATTTCTATTTGCCTGTCGATTTCATATTCAATTGCTCTTTGGAGAGCTGAAAAGCTATTTACGTTCTTAATTTCAGCTCTTGTGCCAAATTCTTTTGAGCCTTTTGGCATAATTGATATATTTGCATCGCATCTCATAGAACCTTCTTCAAGGTTTCCATCGCAGACACCTAAATATCTTACAATATTTCTTAACTCTTCCATATAATTTCTTGCTTCTTCGCTTGAGCGCATATCTGGTTCTGATACAATTTCAAGAAGCGGAGTGCCTGCGCGATTCAAATCTACAAGAGAATATGTAGCGCCATTTATACCAGCAGCGCCAACGTGAACAAGCTTGCCGGCATCTTCTTCAAGGTGTGCTCTTGTTATACCGATTCTTTTTCCTTTAACATTAATCCAGCCATTTACGCAGATTGGTTCATCATACTGTGAAATTTGGTATCCTTTAGGAAGATCCGGATAAAAATACTGTTTTCTATCAAACTTACATCTCTTAGGAATTTCGCAATTCAATGCAAGTCCTAATAAAATTCCCATATTAACGCATTCTTTATTTAATACTGGTAATACTCCCGGCATACCTAATGTAATGGCACTTATATGGCTATTTTGTTCACATCCGAATTCTGTTGAATCCGGTGCAAATATTTTGGATTTGGTTTTAAGTTGTGCATGAACTTCCAAACCAATCACAACTTCATACTTATCTCTTAAATCTTCCATAGTTTTTCCTCACTAATTAATATATTTATTTTAACATAAACAATATGAATAAATAAAAAATAGTTGTTTTGAAACATAAAACCAGGTTTTATTCTGAAAAGTTAACTCACAGATAATTTATGTTCTAAAATAAACTTATAGAACAATGCTATTGCTGCTTTAGGTCTGATGTTTTATCCCTGTTTTATACGGTTTAAAACATGGTCAAAAGCAGCCATACTTCCTTCGTTAACGTATTTTTTTACTGCCATCATTGTATCAACAGCATCCTGTATGGAAATACCTTTCCAGAGTACGGCATCATAAAGTATTGAATCATACCATTCAGAATTAACATTCCCGAACCATTTGTAGCTTTTTTCTGCTTTTTTTAAGTATTTTTGGTTAACCGCTTGAAAATTCGGCTGAGACCCTATGGACGATATTTTCATACAACACTCCTTTAAAACACATATCAATTATATTACAAAATCCAAGATTAAAATTGCGGATAAATTAGAACATCATTCGCGCCACGTGCGTGTTATGCGTAAGCATAATAATAGCCCGTGAAAGAGAGCAGGCTTTGCCTGCAGCAGCTATTCAATCCACGCCCGTAAGGGCGTAGGAAACAATTGCGTATT
>CALUVK010000238.1 GCA_944324205.1 Candidatus Gastranaerophilales bacterium
TTGTTTTTCTTATACCTTCTTCAAAGGTTACAGAAGGCTTCCAGCCAAGTTCAGAAGTAATTTTGTCATTAGCTATCGCGTAGCGCCTGTCATGTCCCGGGCGGTCTTTTACAAAATCAATATAGCTTTCATCTTTGCCCATTTCTTTAAGAATAATTTTTGTAATTTCAAGGTTTGTTTTTTCATTATGTCCGCCTATATTATACACCTCGCCGGCTCTGCCTTTATGCAGCACAATATCAATTGCTTCACAGTGGTCATATACATAAAGCCAGTCGCGCACATTAAGGCCGTCACCGTATATCGGGACTTTTTCGCCTCTTAAAAGTTTTGTTATAAAAAACGGAATTAATTTCTCCGGATACTGATAAGGCCCGTAATTATTTGAGCATCTTGTAATTAATACCGGAAGTCCGTAAGTTTCATAATACGCTCTTACAAGCAAATCGGCCCCCGCTTTACTAGCTGAATACGGGCTGTTAGGCGCAAGCGGTGATGTTTCATAAAAATAACCCTCTTTACCCAAGCTCCCGTACACTTCGTCAGTTGATACCTGTAAAAAGCGTTCGATTTTAGAATTCTTAGCTGCTTCAAGGAGATTAAGAGTCCCTTTTACATTTGTTTCTATAAATATTTCAGGGTTATTAATAGAATTATCTACATGAGTTTCTGCCGCAAAATTTATAACACAGTCAACTTCTTTAACAATCTCTGATACAAGCTTTTTATCACAAATGCTGCCTTTAATAAAACTATAATTAGGTGTTTTTATATCGCTAAGGTTTTCTAAGTTCCCGCAATAAGTAAGCGCATCAAGATTAATTATCATATATTCAGGATATTTCTGAAAAATGTGCCTTATAAAACAGCTTCCTATAAACCCCGCGCCGCCCGTTACAAGTAATTTCATTTCAACTCCTTCAAATACGGTAAATTTTTGTCTTTTTCCGATAATACCGGTTCAAAATCTATTCCCCAGTCAATATTCAAGTCTTTATCATCCCATCTTATACCGCTATCGTATTCAGGAGCGTATTCTGCTGATGTTTTGTAGATAAGCTCCGCTTCATCTGATAAAACAACAAAACCATGCGCAAACCCTTCCGGAATATAGAGCATATATTTGTTATCCTCACTAAGCTCAACCTTTACATATTTGCCGAAACTTTTTGAATTTGGTCTTATATCAACAGCCACATCGTAAATCTGCCCTTTAATACATTTGACAAGCTTAGCTTGGGCATATGGCGATTGCTGGTAATGTAACCCTCTTAAAACACCTTTAGACGATTTAGAGTGATTATCCTGAACAAAATCTACATTAATACCGTTCAACACGAAATCAGATTTTTTATAACATTCCGCAAAAAAGCCCCTGTTATCGCCGAAAATTTTTGGCTTAACAAGTATTAAATCCTCTATCTTCAGTCTTTCAAATTCAAATGGCATATCTGCATTATACCATATATTTTAAGATTTTATGCACCAAAATTTTTATTGTGGTGCATAATAGCCAAAATTCTTTAATAATAGGAAAAAGAAAAATGTATTTCTCGAAGTTAACCTTTTGTAAATTCGGTTGACTTTGAAATATGTTTAAGATATTCTTTGAGTTGAGCTTATATAGTCCACAATAAAAAATGTGATGCAACAGGTCGTAATAATGGAAGCAGGCAGCGTAATCAAAGATAAAAAATTTTTAAGGAGTATAAAAGATTATTACATTAAGCAAGGAAATTACCGAGACTTGCTGTTGTTTACGCTAGGAATAAATACCGGCATGAGATTAAATGAGCTTTTGGATTTAAATGTAGGTGATGTAAGAGGTAAAAATAGTATTAATTTATTAGATAATACAAACGTTTTAGTAAAGAAATTCCCACTGAATCAGGAGGTTCGGAATTTAATAAAAAAAGTTATAGCGGATAAGTCGGATGAAATGCCTTTATTTGAATCCTCAATCGGCCGCAGGATTGAACGTACAACTGTTTACAGAAATTTTAAAGAAGTTGTTCGTAATATTGGATTGGATAATGGGATAACACTTGCTTCGCTCAGAAAAACCTTTGGATATCATTATTATAATTCATTTGGAGATTTGCTCTTTCTTCAATGGCTTTTTAATCAAAAAAATGCTCAGGAAACAATGAATTATATCGGTGTTTACGAAGATTTGAGCAGCAGGTTTAAGGTGATGAATCTATAGCGGGGAAAGTGATGAAGTGATGAAGTGAATAAGTGAACACGGATTGAACGTATCCCCCCGCCCCTTGTGGGAGCGGATTTGCGGACGGACGGGAGTCCGGATAGCGAACAGATGGAGCCGGCTAAGCCGGTTAGGCTTAAAGGCGGAACTCTGTGAGCGTGGAGCAAATCCAAGACAGGGGGTTAGGGGGAGGGGTAAAAAATAAAACGAGGGCAGAAAGAAACCAAGAATGGCAAAAATATCAGTAATCATACCAATCTATAATTCAGAAAGATTTTTACGCGAAGCACTTGATAGCGTAATAAGTCAGACATTGACTGATATTGAAATAATTTGTATTAATGACGGTTCTACGGATAATTCACTTGAGATTATAAAAGAATACGCTTTAAAAGATGAAAGAATAAAAATCATTGATAAACCCAACGAAGGCTATGGAAAAACAATAAACCGCGGTTTAGATGAGGCAAAAGGG
>CALUVK010000239.1 GCA_944324205.1 Candidatus Gastranaerophilales bacterium
TAACAATCTCCTTTTTTTAAATAATATTAAAGAAAATCCACAAAAAAATCTATTAAACACTCCGGTAGTAAACTTTGCCTTATATATTTACAGCCAAATTTGATAATAATATTAAATTTTGTTACAAAACATTTATATTCGTTAAAGTTTTGTTTTAATATGCCGTAAATATTATTGTGAAAGGATAATTTTATGACAAAGGATTATAATAACTACAATTTTGACACATTTGGCATTGATTATCAGGCTCACAATAGGGAGCTTCAAAAATTCAAATTAAATATTGAAGATTTGATGGCTAAATATAAAGGAACGGAAAAAGAAGCTAAAATGAAATCAATATTTATAGCTTTAGACTGCTGTGACAGCAAGCCCGATGGAATAATCAACTTTTATCAAACTGGAACAGGATTTAGCTGGACTGTTAAAAACAGATTTCTTAATAATGAAACTCTAAACAGTGAAAACAACTATATAAATATTGATGCTGTTCGAAAACAAACACAGGATGATGTGCAAATAGAAGATTTTAAAGATGCACTAATCAGTATTATGAAAGCTTATGATGACTATAAATTACAGATAAAAAAACAAGCAAATAAAGAAGATAAACCTGATGATATACAACATTCAGACAATATACCGCAAAATGTCTTAGAAAAAGCCGCAAGTACTCAAGGAACTATAAAACAAAATACTATGGATAGCAATATTGAATATGAACTAAATTATGTTAATGATGAAAGTACTGAAATTACAGAAAAATACAATCAACAAGGAGATATAATACAACAAATAGCAAAATATTCAAAACCGCAGCCTGCTGCCCTTATATTTGATGATGTAATTAAATTAGTTACTAATTATAATGAAGATGGTACAATATTAAATCAAATAGAATATAATACATCCGGCGGCATTGCAAATATACGTCATCAAGAGGATAGCATTGAAGAATATATCTATGGCAGAAATTCTATTATCACAACACAAAACAATACCGGCCTTTATGGAGTTATTCATACAAATAAAGGACTGCCTAATCAGACTGATTTTGAAATATTATACGACGAAAATAAGAATGTTATTGATATAGTTAAAAAAGAGAATGAATGCATTATAAATATGCCGGATAATGTTAAACAAAATTTAATAACCTGGCTTAACAAAGGGCTTATACTTGGAGAAGATTTTGAAATAGAAACTAACTGTAATCAAATAGCAATTAGGCTTTTAAAAGATAAAAATATGCCGGAAAATTTACAAAAAGTTATTGATGAATTAGGTTTAAAAGGACTTGCTCCTGATACAGATTTTTCTATAACTATTGATGAAAAAGGCAATTATATAATTGATTATCTTACAAACGAAGCTCGTGAATATAATTCAGATGAGAAAAAAGTAATTTATTATACTGATGGCAGTACTAAAACTATAGAATTTGTAAAACCATATACAAAAGAAGGTGCAAATTACTATAATTATTATGATGTTCAAAAAACAGATTTTGCTTCAAATTTACTTGATGTAGGAGATAGAGTTAATATTTCCGATACTGAATACAAACAAAAAATAGGAGATATTGAATATAATATAAAATTAGAAGAAAACCAGATTGTTGTAACCTGTAATAATAACAAATTCAGTATTTCCACAGAAGGAATGCATCCAAACCTTGCCAAAATGCTGTTTAACTCAAATCCGGCAGCTCTGCATAGGATTGCAAAACAAGATATAAAAATAAAATTTTCAGCACCGCCGGATGGAATTGGCGAAGGAGAGTATGTTTCTTATGAAAACACAATTTATATTAAACCCGAAAATTCTACTATAGCGCTCTTACAACAGAGAATAGCTCATGAAGTTGGTCATTCTTTTTATACAAAAGAGATGCCTATAAATAATGAACTTGAAAATATGTTTATACAGGAAAAAGAGAATTGCGAAAGAAATGAAAAAGAAGTAAATGCATTGGCCAATGAATATCTAAAAAAAAGAATGTCACCCCATGAGGCACAAAAATTTGCAATTAGTGCTTTAGGTAAAGATGAAGGATACTGCGCAACACATGTATATGAATTTGTAGCAGAAGTGTATTGTTTGCTTGTAACAGGGCATGCGAAATCAGAATTCACAATTTCCAGAGGTTTTCCTAAGACTTTTGAACTTGCTAAACAAATTATTTTAGAAAAAACTAATGAATAGGATTATTTTCGCCCCATAAACTTTGCCTTTTTTGAATAAATGAATATAATATAGATATGAAAAAGTTTCTGGTCTGTTTAATTTTATTAAGTATAGCCCTTCCATCTCACGCTTTTTTCTGGAATAAAAAAGATAAAGCGCTTGAAAAGGAGCTGCAAGGCAAGGGTTACGCAGGGACTCTGCCGGATATAGGCGAAAAAATCGAAAAATCAAAAACAAAAGTTACAACCCCGATTTTCGAATCTCAGGAAGGGTTTGATGACCCGTCGGAATTAAAACCCGTGCCTAAAGATAACCCCGCTTTTATTAATATAATCCAGAAAAAAGACAAAAACTCCGAGTTTGTAGATGATGCTAACGAAATTATTCCTATGCTTGAAAAACTTGTTGACTGTATTGAAGATAATGAAAGTCTCCAGCTTTTTATCACAAAAGCAAACCTTTTAACATTGAATAT
>CALUVK010000240.1 GCA_944324205.1 Candidatus Gastranaerophilales bacterium
CCTAATGCTGCAATAGATGAAGCCAGAGGTATTGCATGATCCGTTAACATATCCCAAAAGCCTTTGGAATATCCTACACTGGCATTCCAGGCCCCTCTGATTCTATCATCCAATTCCCATTCAAAAAGTTTTTCCTTCATTTTGGCGGTTGATTCACTTTTATTTGTCAAATATTGGGTATTATTAAAATACCTTAAACCTGCTTCCGCATCTTTTTCTTCTTTATGCTCTTCCGCTATTAATTTGCCATGAGCATGCGAATCGTGCAAAACAGTATACAAAGCTAAACCGCCTGCTGCTTTGCTAAAAACACCTATTGGGGTAATATTTCTTAGTATTGAAGGCATTCTCATGATTCTGTAATCCCATTACTTCCGCTGTTATTGATTATTGGAACATCTACCAATTTTGACGGAGAAGACATCTTCAATAAGATATTTGCTGCTGTTGCGGCATCTTTTCCATCTCTTGATTTATCGTTTTGGGCCATATAAGTCAATATTTTTACGGTATTATCATTTCCTTGAGCCAATCTGGTTTCGAGCGCGGTTAGAGCAGTTGCCTTAACCTTATGGCAGGTAGGATCTTGCAGCATTTTATTAATTAATGCATTTAATGCTGCATCACTATATCTTGTTCTATCTTCATCAAGCCGTTTCAAAACTTCTTGTGCAGCAAATTTTCTCATATCTTCTGAAGGGCTGTTCAGGTATTGTTCAAGATTTTTGATATATTGATCTGTTAGAACTTGTACACGTTTCTTTTTAGTATTTTGAGGCCCTTGCGGTCCCATATAAGGCGGGTACATAGGATAAGGTGGATAACCGCCCCAGTTATTTACATAATAATTCCCCGGATAGCATTGTCCGCATTGATTATTATTGTTCGGTTCAACCGTACATTGCGGAGGTGTATGCAACAGAGGTGAATCCGGCGGAAGTTTTGTCGGATCAATTACGTTGCATGTAATATTTACCCCTGAATAACTAGGATATTTATTATTAATAGAATTATCCATACACTTAACCTTTCATGTATATAAAGTATTTTGTTTTAAAAAAATTGCTATATTGTAACTTTATGTAAAGTTTTAGCTTAACAATAGCAAATTTTTTTTTGACAGGTTTTACAATAAATGTGCAGTGTTATAAAAAGGAGTGTTAGTGATGAAAATGACAGTTTCAGTAAATAGTGATTACGGAACACCTTATTTACAATATGGAACAGACAGACAAAAGGCAAAAGCTTCAAAATTTGCCCATTCTAATGATAAAGACCTTACAAAACTTGCATATAGAATTAATGACAGAAAATATCGCGATAGCAAATTCGCATCAAATATAGCAAAAGCAACAATGTCAATTCCATTAATTGGAGCTGCTGTTGTTGCGGCAACTACAAAAGGAAAAGTATCAGCAAGAACTCTTGCGGGTGCAAAATCTTTTGCTAAAACAGCAGGAGCAATGGGAGTAGGTTTTGGCG
The DNA here is from genome assembly GCA_944324205.1 of Candidatus Gastranaerophilales bacterium. Lineage (GTDB taxonomy): Bacteria > Cyanobacteriota > Vampirovibrionia > Gastranaerophilales > Gastranaerophilaceae > CAG-196. The sequence goes on from CALUVK010000240.1 coordinate 1,483, forward strand.
TTATTGCAGCTAACAGTGTTGCTGCAGCTAAAAGTCCGAAACTTGATAGAGCAGAACGTAAACATCCTATTTTGACAATGGCAGGTTTAACTGCACTTGCTACAGGTGCTGTTACAGCTCTTGCTGCCGGAGCTCGTAAAGTTTCCCCTAAAGCTATGGAAAAATTAACTCAATTAGGTAAAAAAGTTAAATTAGATAAAGTTGCTGCACAAATGGATAAAGCTCCGGAAGCTGTAAGAGGCTTTATGTCAAAAGTTGCAGCAAAAGTTTCTTTACCTAAAGGCGTTAAAGAAAACTTATCTAAAATAGCAGGAAAAATTAAAGTTCCTCAAGCATTAAAAGATGGATATAGTAAAGTTGCTAATGCAGAAACAACAAAGGCTGCTATTAATGTAATGAAAAAAGCCGGTGGTGCAATGCTAAGAAATCCTGTAACTACAGCATCTGCAGTAATCGGTGCAGCAATCGTCGGACACGCTGTTAAAAAATCAGTTGAAACTTCTCAAACAAAAGCAAAATTGAAAGAAGCTCAATTAAAAACAGCAAACCAACTTATTGATGCTTACGCTAACGAAAACGAATCTTTAAAAATGGCGAATTTAAAAGCTGCTGAAGCTTTAGATAAGAGCCAAACAATCGTTGCAGAAGATAAACCTGAAACTGAAGAATAGATAAAACAAATTGTATAAAAAGAACCCTTGGGTTTATACTCTAGGGTTCTTTTTTATCCCTTTTTCCTTTTCCTCTAATTTTACTCTACGCTGCAAGCTTCTTAACGAATCTAACAGTGTCCATATAAGTTTCTCTTAAGAAGCCTTTAAATAACTCTGATAAAGGTCTTCTGTCGATACTTGCGAAAACGTGATAAATAGGATCTTTCGCATTATTAAATCTCATTTGTTTATCTTTTTTATTCAGATAATATTTCTCAAAATCGTCAGGTATATCTAATGTTCCAATAGGTTTTTTATTACGTTCAACAGCACTCATTCTTTGCATAAGCTTCTCTCTCTTTCTCTCTTATTTATCTCTTATGTATATATAAAGTATATTATTTTAAAAAAATTGACTTTTTTATAACATAATATTAAGAATTGTTACAAGGGAAAATACTCTTATTTTTAATGATATAATTAGAATACTAAAAGGAGAATGAGGG
>CALUVK010000241.1 GCA_944324205.1 Candidatus Gastranaerophilales bacterium
ATGTGAAGTGTATACCTATTAACTTAAAAATTCCCCTCGCCTCAAAAATGAGGCTTTTTTTTATAAAAATTTATTCTAATATTTTTTTGTGATATATTATTTATACGTTTATAAAGTATAAAGGAGTATATCATGCAAATACAAAAAACAACAACAAATTTTAAAGGGGTAAACTTTCCCCAAAAAGTGCAAACAAGAGATTTAAATAAAATCAAAGATTTTTTTGCTAATGAAAATAATATGGCATTGGTAAAGAAGCTTGATGCAAGCGGAACTGATATATTTTTTACGGATGGCATAAAAGAAGTTGGTTTTACTCATCAAAGGTTTGGTAATTTAGAGAATTATGGTGCAAAGAATTTATTAATAGCGGACTTTTCTAAATATTCTGAACAGACTCTTCAAAATGTTTCTACGGCTCTAAAGAAAGTGCAGCAAGTTTGGAAAGATGCGTTTAAAAATGCGTAAAACTAAAAACCGCCTCTTAAGAGGCGGTTTTTAGTTTTACTAGTAGACAGGAATGTCAATTGGGTTAAGTAGTTTTACTGTAATAATATCACCCTTATTAATATACACATCTTGTCCTTTTCTAAACATATCTGCGATACTATCACCTACCCAATATCCTACACCGCCTAGAAAACCGCCTATTGCACAAATTGGAGTTGTCAAGTATTGTATTCCAGGGGCTGATTCGCCTGCTTTTAAACCATAATTTGTAGAATTTTTTGTTATTTCAACAGCTTTATCATAATTAAGTTTTATAGCTTCTCCATATCCCAGGTTTTTATACAAAGCCCCATCATAATAGATTTTATCAAATTGACATACTGCCATATCTAAAGGTATTTGTCTGCCATTCGGTGTTACTACGTGATCAAAGTCAAGATAAAGCTTTGCACCTCTTGAAAAGCGTTTCGCAGTATTAACTTTAGAGATACTACCTCTAACAACAGAACCTTGTGGCAGTATAACAAAGTCTCCTGTAGATATTTCATTTTTTATAACAGCACTAAAAGAGTCTCCCTCGCCACCGGAAAATGTGCTAACCGGTTGTGTAAATTCTAACTTGAATGTTGTTCCTGCAGGAACTCTTTTAGTTCTGGCATCTGCCTTAAATGTTCCGGCAAAAGCAGGAAATGTTAATAATAAAACCAGAACAAAAATTATTATAGTTTTTAATGTTTTCATGAAAGCACCTCTCTTAAATTCCTGTAAATTGTAGCACATTAGAAGTGCAAAAGCAATTGCGAGTATATAAAGCGTGTTGTTATATTTTTGTATTATATTTGAATATCTTTATATTCTTTTTTGAGGGAGTCTTTTTTTATAAGCTGTGATGCTGCAAAAGCAGTAAATGGAACACATATTACAATTGCAATACTTCCAATTAAGGCAGATGCGGTTTCAGTTACAACTTGATTCAAATTAATAAATTTTTGTAAATCAATATTACCAGCTAACAAGATTAAAGGTAAAGCTCCACCAAGATAAACTAATATTAAAGTATTAGCCATTGTCCCTATAATATCTCGTCCGACATTCATTCCAGATATAAATAATTCTTTTATAGTTTTGGTATCATCAATACTGCATATTTCGTTAATTGTGCTAGCAATTGACATTGCAACATCCATAACTGCTCCTAAAGTTGCAAGTACCATTGTGGAAATAGTAATTCCAATAAAATCTAATTCCGGATGTGCGGTATATAAAAACATTGAATTTTCATCTGTAAAACCAGTCAAATGTGCTGTAAGCATTGTTGTGTATGATAATATACCGGCAAAAAATAAACTAAGAACGCTACCGATTACAGCAGATGTACTTTTAGCGTTAAATCCCCCTACTAAATACATTGTGACAGCTGTTGATAATATACAGATTAAAAAAGTCGCTAAGAGAGGATTTATTCCGAATAGAATCATTGGAGATAATAAATGGCTAATAAAGAAAACAGTTAGAACAATTGAAATAAGACTGTATAGTCCTTTTTTCTTTCCAACATAAACAAGCAAACCACAAAACAATAATGATAGCCATAATAATGTGTTAGAACGTTTTATATCTTCTATTGATAATTCAATCCCATCTCCATTATCTTCAGCATGTAGAATTACTTTTGTATCTTTTTTTAATTTTATGTCGTAATAAGGATTACCGGTTAACATATTGTCAAGTTCTACGGTTTCTCCTTTAAAATCTCCGGTCAGGAGCTTAATTTTTGCTATCTGTTTTGTTTGTGATACATCGTTGTTGTTTAAATCTACATATTGAACATTTTGAACTATCCCGATTTCTGAAGGGAGAATTTTGCTACTTTCAGCATAAGCCGGAAGTAATATTATTGATAATATTATTAATAAACATTTTTTCATAGATATTCTCTCCCAAAAATAATTTTACAAAAAAGGCTGTGCTTAAGCACAGCCTTTTTTATTTGATTTACAATTAGTTCTTTAATTGACTCATAACTTCATCTGCGAAGTTATCAGTTCTTTTTTCAAGGCCTTCGCCAAGAACGTATCTGTCAAATTTAACTATATTAAACTTACCTGTGATTAATTGTTCAATTGTCTGGTCAGGATTTTTAACGAACGGCTGTTCAATTAAGCATCTGTGAGCCATCAATTTAT
>CALUVK010000242.1 GCA_944324205.1 Candidatus Gastranaerophilales bacterium
TACGGTATCGGCGTAAATATATATTCAAATTCCGGGAAAATAGAGATATTTAATGTTATGCCGGCAACGCCTGCAGATTTTGCTCAGCTTAAGCAAGGAGATATAATTACAGCCGTAAACGGTAAAGATATAAGCGGGATGAATGTTTCAGAAGTCGCATCTCTTGTAAGAGGTCCGGAAAACAGTGTTGTAGAGATTACTGTTTTAAGAAACGGGAAAAAGATTACTAAAACAATTAAACGCAAAGAAATAAAGATAAAAACTGTAAAAAGTTCTGTTGTTGATAACCATATAGGCTATATTCAAATACTTAGTTTTATGAGCGGAACAACTCCTAATGAGTTTCTTGAAGCTTTAGAGAACACTAAAAATACAGATTCTCTGATTCTTGATTTAAGAGGAAACACCGGAGGCCTTCTTGATAATGCAGTATTTATAGCTGATATGTTTATTAATAACGGCACAATTGTTGATATTATTTACAGAAACGGCTATAAAAAATCAATTAAAGCTCAGGATGAACATTTCCCGATGCAAAAACCTGTCGTAGTTCTGGTTAACGGTGCAAGTGCAAGTGCAAGCGAAATACTGTCAGGAGCTTTAAAAGATTATCATAAGGCTACGCTTGTAGGCAGAAAGACTTTCGGAAAAGGGCTTGTACAAAAAGTTGTGCCGCTCCCGAATGAAACCGGGGTAAATATAACAATCGCAAGATATCTTACTCCTAACGGAACTGATATAAACAAGTTAGGGATTGAACCAGACGTGGAAATAGGAAATGAGTTTGACTTTTTTATTGATACAAAGAAGGATGTACAGTTAGAAAAAGCGAAAGATATATTAAATGATAAAACAGGAGCTGGAAGCGCTAAAAAATAAAAGACAATTACGTTCTATTCCTAACATAGAAGCTAAATCAGACGGCAGAATTATAATTGACGGAAAAGAGTATATTAATTTTGCATCAAATGACTATCTTGGAATAAGTACAAAAGCTGGTTTAAGGCAGGAATTTTTGAAGAATGCCGATTATTTGATGTCTACAGCTTCTGCCAGACTTTTAACCGGCAGTTCTCCCGAATATAATAAACTTGAAAACACTGTTGCAAGACTTTTTAATAAAGAAAGAGCATTAATCTTTAATACGGGTTATCAGTGTAATTTAGGTGTGATACAAGCTTTGATTGGCAGGGGGGATGTGGTATTCTCTGACAAATTAAACCATGCAAGCATTATTGATGGAATGCGGCTTTCAGATGGTGATTTTTATAGATATAAACACTTTGATTATGATGCACTTGAAAAGCTTTTAGCTTCTAAAAGAGGTAAATATAAAAGGGCTTTAATTGTTACTGAATCAGTTTTTAGCATGGATGGAGATGTCGCAGATATAGACAGGCTTATTGAACTTAAAAATAAGTATAATTGCCTTTTGATGGTAGATGAGGCGCATGCTTTTTGTGCTTTCGGAGAAACTCTTGCAGGAGCCGGATTTGAGAAAAATATCGATATAATAACGGCAACATTTGGTAAAGCCGTAGGCTCTTTTGGAGCTTTTTGTGTCTCTAGTAATGAGGTAATCAGCTACTTAATAAATAAAGCGCGTTCTTTTATATTCTCAACCTCAATTCCTCCAATAAATATTGCATGGTCAAACTGGCTTTTAACTGAAAAGAGAGATTATTTACAAATACAAAAACAAAAACTTAATGAAATTATGCAACAAGTTCATTTATATATGAGTAATAGGGGGATAAAAACGGTATCTTCGACTCATATTATTCCGATTCTTATAGGTTCTAATGAGGATACGCTAAAGATAGCCGAAAAACTACGTGCATCTGGATATTATATTCCTGCTATTCGCCCTCCAACAGTACCTGATGGGACTGCCAGATTGAGAATATCACTTACGTCTGATGCAAATGTGGACGATTTTATAAAAGTATTAAATTTATGTTCTTCCAAATAACTGGTAATATTAGCGAGGGATAAATAATTTTGAAACATCAGTATTTTCATGTTCTAATAATTTAAGTTTTGTCTTTATGCCTCCTGCATAACCTGTTAAACTACCATTTACACTAACAACTCTGTGACATGGAATAATAATGGAAATAGGATTATGTCCAATAGCATTACCGATTGCTTGGGCTGACATATTAATTTTTCCATAATCCTTAGCAATCTTTAATGCAATATTACCATATGTAGTATATGTTCCATATGGAATTTGGCATAATAAACGCCAAACGTCCTGTCTAAAGTTACTTCCAACGGGTGCTAGTGGAAGTTCTGAAATAGCAGGTCTTTTTTTTAAAAAATATCTTTCTAGCCAATCTGTCGTTAGTGAAAAAATCTCAAGGTCTTTTTTTAGAATATGTTTATTAATAAGACTAGAACAAAAATATTTTTGTCCTTCTAACCAGACTCCAAGCAAATACTTACCGTCAGAAGCAAGAGTGTAATAACCAATAGGAGAGTTATAACCATTAATATAAACAGTCTGTTTGTTCATTTAAACTTTAATTTAAAATTCTAATAAAAAATGCGCTTGGAGGGATTCGAACCCCCGACCTTTTGGTTCGTAGCCAAACGCTCTATCCAACTGGGCTACAAGCGCATAA
>CALUVK010000243.1 GCA_944324205.1 Candidatus Gastranaerophilales bacterium
CTCTAAAATTGCTAGAGATTTTGTTAAAGAATTAAAAGATGATTCTATCAGATTTATCTCTTCTATAATTAAATAATACAAAGTTATACTTTTGTTTCTGTCAAAAAGGTTGCGGTGTTATGTAGCATCTGATATCATGTGTATGTAGCTGGTAGAAATTATGACAAAAAGAAATTTAAAGCATGTTACCCCGCAAAATTATTTAAAATATTATTATGATATTCCATATGAGGGCAAGACTTCTGCAGGCAAACCGTTAAGAAAGCTAAAAGATATTACCTGTCCATATCGTGGAATAAAGATAATTCCTAGTGAAAAAATAAAAGGCTTTGAAAAGAAGTTGGCATTATGCATAACTGCTGAAGACGGGGTGGAAGTTTTATCGGATTATCAAGAAAATATGCTAGCAACGGAAAGGGTGATGTTTGCTATATTTAAAGATTTTACGCGTATTAATCCGGGTGACAATCTTCAAAACTGTCTGCAAATGATTAGAACTAACTGTTTAACTAGATTAAAACTAGAAGAAATGGAAGTTCTAGATGAAGTGGACAGATTAACAAAAAAACTTTCTCCTCAAACAGCGCTGAAAATAAGAAGTAAAACAACAAAATGCCGGCAGATAATTATTAGCAGTTCAACTCATGATACTTTTAAGCGTAAAACTTTTTTGAGTTCTCTTGAAGAAATTATTCCTAAAGAAAATGAACGTGAAATTTTAAATGATATAAGAAACAAGGCTCTTTTTTTACCTACGTCGGAAAGCAGCAGGAATGCGTTTGTCGTAAAGTATTCTAAGCGTAGTCAAACTGAAATAATAAGACGTATTTTTATAGCTTCGACCGGTTCTATAGAACACGTTACTCCGGCGTCGAACGGCGGACTTAATACTATCGGAAATTTTCTTCTTACAACGGCAAGTGGTAACAGATATAGAGAGAATATGCCTCTTTGCGAATATATAAAAAGATATCCAGAAATCCCACAGTATATGCAGCAGTATATTGAAGATATTATAAGAGAAATACACAAAGGAAGTTTACAGGGTAATGAAACATATCCTTATAAAATAAAACGAAAACTTTTTGAAGAATCTGATGGCCGGATTATGATAAGTTTGAGTTCATATAAATATTCAGAAGAAGAGGCTGCTGAAGCTGTGGAAGCATATGAAAAACGTTGGGATAAGTAAAAGTAGAAAAGGTAAAAATTTGTATTGATAACAATATATGTTTTTTTACTGTATAATAATTATGCACGTTTGTTGAGTTGGAGTATAAAATGCATAATATTAGAAAAATAGCGAATGAGTTGTTTTATATCGGGTGTTCCGATAGAAAACTGTCACTTTTTGAGAGCGCATACCCTGTGAAAGATGGGATGTCTTATAATTCATATCTTGTAAAAGATGAGAAAACTGTTCTTTTTGATACGGTGGATAAGATTTGTGCCGAACAGTTTTATGAAAACCTTGAGGAGGCTTTAGACGGAAATCATCTTGATTATATTGTTGTGCAGCATATGGAGCCCGACCATTGCGCGCTTTTGGCAGACGTTGTAAAAGTACATCCGGATGTAAAAATTGTCTGCTCTCAAAAAACTGTAGGGATGATTAAACAATTCTTTACTTTTGATATAGATTCCCGTGTAATAGTTGTAAAAGAAGGCGATATTTTAAATACCGGCAGGCATGAGTTTCAATTTATTATGGCGCCGATGGTGCACTGGCCGGAGGTTATGGTAACTTATGATAAAACTGATAAAATCCTGTTCTCAGCAGATGCCTTCGGCTCTTTTGGAGCAGTAAACGGCAATCTTTATGATAATGAAGTTAACTGGGAAAGGGATTATTTAGACGAAGCAAGAAGATATTACACAAATATTGTGGGGAAATATGGTCTGCAGGTTCAAATGCTTCTTAAAAAAGCTGCAGGACTTGATATTAAAATGTTATGCCCGCTTCATGGTTTAATGATTAAAGAAAATATTGATTTATTTCTTGAAAAATATGATAAATGGTCTAAATATGAACCGGAAGCTGATGGTGTTCTTATTGCATACTCATCAGTCTACGGCGGGACAGAAAGTGCGGTTAACCTTCTCGCTGCAAAACTTGCAGACAACGGAGTTAGAAACATAAAAATGTTTGATGTATCAATTACACACCCTTCTTTTGTTCTATCTGAAGCCTTCAGGTTTTCACATATTGTAATCGCAACAACAACTTATAACGCCGGAATATTTGAGTCAATGGAAACTTTTCTGCATATTCTAAGTTCACATAACCTGCAAAACAGAAAATATGTGATTATTCAAAACGGAAGCTGGGCTCCGGCATGCGGCAGTCAAATAAAAGAAATTCTTGAAAAACTTAAAGGCACAGAAATACTTGATGACAGTATTTGTATAAAATCAACTCTAAAAGAAGAACAAATTGCCTTGATGGATAATGTTGTAAATACAATGGTAAAATCTTTGGGTTTATAGTTAAATAGATAAAAAGGAGGATTTGATTATGCAAAAATATGTATGCACAGTATGCCATTACGTATATGACCCGGAAGCAGGCGATCCGGATAACGGAATTCAACCGGGGACTGCGTTTGAAGATTTACC
>CALUVK010000244.1 GCA_944324205.1 Candidatus Gastranaerophilales bacterium
GATTTTATTCATTGCTTTACCTAAAGCTGCAACGACTCTCTGCATAATACCGTAATAATATAGAATATTGACTAAAACCATCATAAATATGTTTGTACATATAAGCTGAACCGCGAAAATACTGCTTCCAGCACCAAACAGTTCGCTTAATTTTGCTTTTTGCAATAAGGGGCCAAATACAAATAATCCGCCTTCGGTTGCAAACTCGAGTATTTTTTGTATAAATAGCCCTATCATTAAAAATAGTTTTTGTCCGAGTGGAACTTTAAAAATAAATACAGCAAACAGAATTTGCAGTACAAAACCGGTAATGATTGTTTTGTAATTAATCGCTTTTCTGTTATTTGACATCAGAAAAACAATTAAAAATATAACTACAATACCTATAATACCGACAAATCTTTCCATATTGGCTCCTGCTCTATTCTTTTGAATATTTAAATTATATCAAAAAAGCAATTTTTTTAGTCAGATATCTTTAATATAATTTACATTTAGCAGTTTAATACAATTTTGCGTAAAGATATTAAAGTTTCCATTTTTTTCTTAGACGTATTAGAGTATTTTTATTTCTCATATCTTTTATACTAAAATTAATGATTTCTTTCAGTCTGTTAGAACTTTTTCCTTGTTTTAAAGCAATGCCATAAGGTTCTTTTGAATATCGTTTTGGTAAAAGTTTTACAGAAGAATCTTCAAAAGTAAATGTACTTAATATTGTGTCATCAGAGGTGAGAGCATCAATTTTGCCTTCTTTTAAAGCATTATATGCAACACGATAATTCCTAAACCCAATAATAGTAGCATTAGGAGCTAATGAAAGCATGTTTTTTTCTGCTGTTGTGCCAAAAACGACTCCTACATTTTTGCTTGCAAGATCTGCAATTGATGTAATATCACTGTTTGTTCGGATTAATAGAGCTTGACCTGCATAATCATATGGTATAGAAAAATCTATAATTTCTTTCCTTTGTGGTGTAATTGTAACGGTTGCTATCACCATATCTACTTCTCCGGTCGATACTTTTAGCATTCTATTTGCTGGTGTGACCGGATAGAATTCTACGGCATGTGGGTTTTTAAAAATATAATATGCTATATTACGTGCTAAGTCCGCATCATAACCTTGAATCTCCCAGTTTTTGTCATAAAATCCAAAAGGTTTTGTATCTGTATTTATTCCTACTTTTATAACTCCTCGTTTGATTATTTCATCATACAAATCAGGCTCGTCATATTTTTCAGGTTTAAAAATAAAAAAATAAATTCCGACGAGTATGAGAAATAAAAGTGTAAAAATTATAGCAAGCCGTTTCATTTTTCTAACTTAGGCATCCTTCCGCAGGATTTGTCTTCATCACAATACCCCAGTCTTTCACATTTCGGTACAAGATATGGTTTAAGCCAGGGCTCTTCTTTAATAAGTTCGTCACACATCATTTTTATTAATGTTCTGATTTCATATTGTGCTCTTGTACAAAGTCTCAAATTGGCCAGGTGAATCATTTCACGCAGATTTAAGCTTGCAACAATAGAACTTGCTGCCGCATTTGGAAGAACAGCCCTTGCATCTTCAGCAGGAATTCCTGCTTCTGTAAATTCACAATAAAGTTTTGAGATTTCTTCCATGAATTCAACAAATTTGGCTTTTAATTCTTCATTTTTTGCAATCGTAGGTGGAATAATATAATCAAATTGTCCTTTTTCTTTAACGTATCTTTGCGATTTTTGAGAAAATGACATATGTCTATGTCTTACAAGCTGGTGCGTGCAAGCTCTTGAGACGTTAGATATTGCAAAACTTACCTGAATATGCTCTATTGTTGAATAATGTCCTGAAGAAATAACCCTTTCTATAAGAGTTAACATTTTTTCTTCATCATCTGTACTGTTATAAATTTCATACGGACTTAATGCACTATAACATGTCCGGCATGCCGTATAAATTGTTTTCAGCATATTCGCAGGTTTTGAAATTAAATTCACAACCGGTTTGTTATTATTTTCCATACTCTCCCTTTTCCTTTTTAACATTTAAATTTTACATCGATGTAGTTGCAAATGAAGCAGCTTCTTCATACGGATTTTCAACCCCTGCATCCTGCGCAGCCTTAAAAGCCGTTTCAAAAGCTTCATCAGAATTTTCCGCAATTTGTGGATTTTCTAACAATGCCTTCACATCATGCTTAACGTCATCTGCTCCTTTAAACAACATTGAACGACCGAGAACTTCCGCTTTAGGATCCGAAAAATCACTAATCTTATCAGGCTCAACTTCTTTAGTCTCAGGAACCGTTTCAGAAACTTGTTTCTGAATACCGTTGTAATTCACTTGATTAACACTAAATTTTGGACCATTAATTTCACTCATGTTGTCTACCTCGCTTTATTTATTTAATTATATCATGTTTTGGAACTTATCAACCATCCATTTGTTCTAAAACGCATAATTAAATTTTTTTGCTAGCAAAAAGAAAAATTTTTACAAAAATTTACTTTTAATCTAAATAAGCCCCGTAATGTTATCTCTGGTTATTACAGCATCATAATTTTTGTATCCTAAAATATTTTCAATATTATTAGAATGTGCACCGACTATTTTCCGGCATTCTTC
>CALUVK010000245.1 GCA_944324205.1 Candidatus Gastranaerophilales bacterium
GCAACTCTTCTTTCCATACCGGTACCAACAACCGGCCTTTCTGTAATAAGAAGAGGAACAGATTGACGCTGCATGTTTGATCCCATCAATGCACGGTTAGCATCATCGTGTTCAATGAACGGAATCATAGATGTTGCAACAGAGATAATCTGTATCGGGCAAACACCCATATAGTCAACTTTTGAAGAGTCGCTCATAATAAATTCTGAACGATAGCGAACAGGGATTTGAGCAGCTTTAAAAGTTTTATCTGGATTCAATTGAACATCCGCCGGAGCACATCTGTAGTTTTCATCTTCGTCAGCTGTCATATAAACAACTTCATCAGTAACCTTGCCGTCTTTTACAACAAAGAACGGAGATTCAATGAAACCGTACTCATTTACTCTTGCGTGAGTTGCCAATGAGCCAATCAAACCAGCGTTCGGACCTTCCGGAGTTTCAATCGGACAAATACGACCGTAGTGAGAAGGGTGAATATCACGGACAGCAAACCCAGCTCTTTCTCTCTGTAAACCGCCAGGTCCAAGAGCCGAAATACGTCTCTTGTGAGTTAATTCAGCAAGCGGGTTAATCTGGTCCATGAACTGTGACAACTGTGAAGAACCGAAGAACTCTTTCAAAGATGCCACTAAAGGTTTTGTATTTAACAAGTTCAAAGGCGTTAAAGTTTCAGAGTCTTGAAGAGTCATTCTTTCTTTAACAATTCTTTCAATTCTTGATAAACCTACTCTGAACTGGTTTTGAAGAAGTTCACCGACTGAACGGATTCTTCTGTTTCCTAAGTGGTCAATATCGTCCAATGAACCTTCGTCGTAAGTTAAATTAATCAAGTATTCAATTGAAGCTACAATATCCTGAACTGTTAAAGTTCTCTGGTTCTTAGGAATATTTAAGTTCAATTTTTTATTTAATTTATAACGACCTACACGACCGATATCATATTTTTTGTCATCAAAAAATCTTGATTCCAAAATCTGGCGTCCGCCTTGAGCAGAAGCTGGATCGCCTGGTCTCAATTTCTTATATAAATCAATTAAAGCATCATCTGTAGTTTCTGTTGTATCTTTATCCAGAGTTTTCTTTAAGAATTCAAAGTGAGTGAATAAAGATTCCATCTCTGAAACTGTAATACCCATTGCTTTAAGTAATGTTGTTGCTAAGATTTTTCTGTTCTTATCAATCTTAACATATATAATATCGTTAGAATCTGTTTCGATTTTTAACCATGCCCCGCGGTTAGGAATCATAGTAGCGTTATATAATCTCTTACCTGTAGGAGAGATTTCTCTTTTGAAGTAAACGCCCGGTGAACGAACGATTTGAGATACAATAACACGTTCTGCACCGTTTACAATAAATGTACCTTTATCAGTCATGGTCGGAATATCACCGATATAGACTTCCTGTTCCTTAATTTCACCGCTGTCACGGTTAACAAGCCTTACCATAACACGAAGCTGTTTTGCATAAGTAGCGTCATGTATGCGGGCTTCTTCAACTGTATATTTTGCATTATCAAACGTGTAGTTTGGAAGGAAATGAAGCTCTAATCTTCCTGTATAATCTTTTACAGGAGAAAAAGCCAATAATTCTTCTTTAAGCCCTTCTTTTAAAAACCATTCAAATGATTTTTTCTGCACGTCAATTAAATCTGGTAAATCGTCCAAACGTGTATTAGGAATACCCATTGGCGTTACTCTTTTTGCATATTCTGTCGACATTAATTCACCTCATCTATTCTAATGATGTACTATATAAAAATTTATTTTTTATTCTACTTTATTTCGGACATAATTATCCCATATACTAGCATGTTATACTATCGTACAACATCAAAAATTAACGTCAAGTTAATAAGGGTATAATGTACAATTTTTCAACCCTTTTGTTTACAAAAATTTACATTAGATTTTGAAATAATTTCAGAATAGTAAAAAAGAGGACGACATTCTTCGCCCTCTTTCAAATTTTTGCTCTCTATCCTCAAAATATTTTGTTTTTCTAATCTAAAACAAATTTTCTATTCCATTTGTTTCCAGATTCCATTTAGGTAAACCGTGCTTATCAAATCTAATATAGCCACGATACGATGTATCACTATATTCTCTAATACCATTTTGATAACGAGTCTGCTTGTCTATATCTCCTGTTTCAACAGTTTTTGTATAATACCCCTTTTTCATTGCAATATCTGCGCGTTGTACGCACGGCATTCCTTTAGGGAATTGTCCAGCAGGCATCGCAAAAACATTGGGTTGTGATGTTGATTTTATGCGACTGCCTAAAAATACACCTTCTTGAGTATAAACTTTATCTTTTACAATTTTACTATAATCGCCAGGCTTCTGAACATTGTCTTTAAAAACTGTAGTTGTAATAACTTTTTTGTCACCAACATTGTAGCGTTCAATCTTTTTTGCACGTGTTATTAGAAGCTCCCCAGCTTCGTCATAAACATTTGTAAATGTTTTACCGTTTAAAGTCTGCGTCCTAACAACTTTACCGTTTGATAAAACTTTCTTTAATAAATTGATTGCTCCGACTTGTAATCCCATAATCTTACTCCTTTTCTGCCATATATGGCGTTTTACTTACGATAT
>CALUVK010000246.1 GCA_944324205.1 Candidatus Gastranaerophilales bacterium
ATCCCGTTTACTTACCCTTTGATTTCTTAAACGATTCTCTACACATTTTTCATAAGCTTGCCTGCATCCTTTGCCTGCGCCACTTATTCCAAATATACATTCCATGTATTTACTTATTAGATTTGTGATATATACTTCTTACAATAACATTATTGCAACACTATATAACAAAAGTAAACTGTTTCTTGTGATTTTTTTACAAATCTTTATAGAAATTAAAAATTCTTAACAAATTTGGCTCTGTAACGCTTATATTAAGCTAAAATTTTTTATGTACAAATTCATCTTTATATGATATTATAATATCAGTAGTAGTATAAAAATTTTTGGAAATATATGCGATAAAAAGGATTGTTAAAAATAATTTAATATCTGCCGGGTAGGTTATATGTGCCCGGATGTCGTGTATATATAAAAAAATAGAAAAGGAAAAGGTGCTAGATGAATGCATTATTAACCGCTGCAATAGTAGTAATGGTTATACTCATTGCTGTTATTGTCGTACAGAGAGTTAAGTACAAAAATTTAATCTTGCAGTCCGAACAGGCAAGAAAGGATTTACAGGAAAAAGAATCTATTATGCAAAAAGAAGCTTTAATTAAGGCAAAAGAAGCTTTGCATACGGAAAGAGAACAGCTAAACGCTGACGAAAGAGAACGCCGGCGCGAGTTTGCTCAAATAGAGAATAAATTGTCCAAGAGAGAGGATTTAATTGAAGATAAAATGCAGGAAATTTCTGATAAAGAATTAGAGCTGGACAGGATGAAAGACCAGCTGATTGAAAAAGAGGATTTTCTTGCAGAAATCGTTCAGAAGCAGACTGTTGAGCTTGAGAGAATTGCAGGAATGTCAACGGAAGATGCAAAAAGAATGCTTTTAGAGCAGTTGAAAAGTGATTTAGCGCAGGAGCAGATGCAGTTAATCCGCGAAAACGAGGCGAAGATAAGAGAGGATGCGCTTGAAAAATCAAAAGAAATTTTAACAACTACAATGCAGAGATGTATGATGGAGCAGGTTGTAGAGTCAACTGTTTCAGTAGTATCTCTTCCGAATGATGAGATGAAGGGGCGTATAATCGGACGTGAGGGGCGCAATATAAGAACATTGGAAACTCTAACCGGTGTTGACTTAATTATTGATGATACCCCCGAGGCGGTTGTTTTATCAGCTTTTGATCCTGTAAGACGGGAAATTGCAAAAATTGCGCTGGAAAAACTTATACAAGACGGTCGTATTCACCCTGTAAGAATTGAAGAGACTGTTGAAAAATCAAGAGAAGAAGTCGAAAAGAAGATTATGAAAGAGGGTGAGAATGCTGCTCTGGAGATGGGAATTATGGGCTTAAATAAAGAGCTTATTAAAAACCTCGGGCGTTTATATTATAGAACAAGTTACGGACAGAATGTTTTGAAGCATTCGCTTGAAGTAGGTCATATTGCCGGAATGCTTGCTGCGGAATTAGGGGCAAATGTTTATGTTGCAAAACGCGCAGGACTTCTTCATGATATAGGAAAAGCTGTTGACCAGACTCAAGAGGGAACACATATCCAGCTTGGAGTTGAACTTGCTGCAAGATACGGAGAAAAGCCGGAGGTTATTCATGCAATAGAAGCTCACCATGATGATGTTACGGCGAACACAATTGAAGCTGTGCTTGTAAAACTGGCTGATGCTATATCTGCCGGACGTCCGGGAGCAAGACGCGATACTTTGGAAATCTATATCAAGCGTTTGCAGAAGATTGAAGAGATTGTAAACAGCTATGAAGGAATTAAACAGTCTTTTGCGGTACAGGCAGGTCGCGAAGTCCGGGTTATTGTTCAATCTGAAATGTTTGACGATTTAGCTTCACAAAAACTTGCAAGAGATATTGCAAAGAAAATTGAGGATGAGCTCGATTATCCGGGACAGATTAAGGTTACTGTTGTAAGAGAATTCAGAACAACAGAAATTGCAAAATAGAAGGTGAAAGGAGAAATGTTTTTATCTAACATTTCTCCTTTATATAAAAAATTATGAGTGGTAATTCTGATATTATAAAAATTTTATTTTTTGGCGATATAACGGGAAGAGCCGGCAGAACTGCGGTTAAGAATTACCTTGCCGTACATAAGGCGGATTTTGTTATAGCTAATATTGAAAACGCATCTCACGGGTTCGGGCTTACGAAAAAAAACTATGAAGAGCTTTGTTCGGCGGGTATTAATTGTTTTACATCGGGCAATCATATTTGGGATAAAAAAGATATCCACGAATATATAGAAACGGCTGAAAATCTTGTAAGACCTATTAATTATCCGGAGGGAACCAAGGGTAAAGGGGTAAGAGTTTTCGAGGTTAAAGGAGAAAAAGTCGCCGTTATTAATGCTCTCGGGCGCGTGTTTATGCCGCCGATTGACTCTCCATGGCAGGTCGTATCGGATGAAATTAAAAAGCTTGAAGAAGAAGGCGTTAAAAGTATTATAATAGATTTTCATGCAGAAGCTACCGCTGAAAAGATTTGTTTTTCAAAATATCTGGCAAAAGAGTTTAACAATGAAGATAATGCGCTGATAAAAGCATTTTTCGGAACGCACACACATGTACAAACCTCTGACG
>CALUVK010000247.1 GCA_944324205.1 Candidatus Gastranaerophilales bacterium
GAATACGCTTGGTAAAGCACCGGACCAAAGAAAGGCTTTGTTGCGTTCATTGGCTACCGAACTTTTTGTACACGGTGAAATCAAAACAACAATGGCAAGAGCAAAAGCTCTCCAGCCATATGCTGAAAATATTATCACTATGGCAAAGAAAGGTGACCTGAATTCAAGAAGACTTGCCGGAAGATATATCTTTGACAAGGAAATCGGCCAGTTTATTGATACAGCAACAGGCGAAATCTTTGAAACTCCGCAAGAAGGTAAAAAATTAGCAAAACAAACTGTTTTGAGAAAATTATTCAGCGTAATAGGCGTTAAATATTCTTCAAGACAGGGCGGTTATACCAGAATTTACAGACTTCCTCCGCGCAGAGGGGATGCTTCTGAAATGGCATTAATCCAGCTGGTATAATTAAATGCGCTACGCTCTTGATGTTCAGTACAGAGGCAAAAATTATGCAGGAAGCCAGATACAGTTTCAGGGCGGAAAGCAGATTGAGGCGCCTACCATACAGGGTGAACTTGAAAGAGCCATTAGTACATTGATAAAAAATGACGAAAGTCATGATAATATAAGACCGATTAAAACAATCTTCTCCGGAAGAACAGACAGAGGCGTTAATGCTCTTGGGCAGGTTGTTCATTTTGATTGTGATAAAAACATTGTTGCTTCAGATTTTATCTATCATGTGAACGAAATTCTGCCGGAGGATATCTCTGTCAGTGATTTGAGAATTGTGGATAAATCGTTTCACGCACAAAAGTCTGCAAAATTCAGGTATTATAAGTATGAACTTATTAACAGGAGATATAAGCAGGCTTTTGACGGCGATATTCCGAGGATTAAGTATCCTTTGAATATTGAAAGGATGCAGGAAGGGTTGAATTATCTTCTTGGCGAACATGATTTTTCAAGTTTTAAAAGCTCCGGAACGCTGAACCCGAGCAAAGTTTGTTTTATCTCCAGAGCCGAAGTCGAAAGACAGGGCGATAGAGTGTTCATACATATTACAGGAAACAGGTTTCTTTATAATATGGTAAGGACAATAGTCGGTACGCTCCTTGAAATTGAGGGGCATAATCTGCCTGTGGAGCATATGAAAGATGTTCTTAAGGCATGTGACAGGCGAAAAGCCGGTCAAACAATGAGTCCTTTGGGGCTTACATTAATGAAAGTAGAATATTAGGGGTAAATCTTTATAACAAGAGATTTGCCGTAACAATGGAGAATAAGCATGAAAACATATTCAGCAAAACCTCTTGAAGTTGAAAGAAAATGGTATGTAATCGATGCTGAAGGCGAAGTTTTAGGCCGTTTAGCAGTTCGCATTGCAAACATTTTAAGAGGTAAAAATAAGCCGGAATATACTCCAAACGTTGATACAGGCGACTTTGTCGTTGTAGTAAACGCTGAAAAAGTATTAGTTACCGGTAATAAAGAAACAGATAAAATTTATTATCACCATACGGGTTATCCTGGCGGCTTGAAGGCTGCTTCTGTTAAAGAAGTAAGAGAAAAAGACGCTACTAAGTTAATCGAAAAAGCTGTTAAGGGCATGTTACAGCACAATACTTTAGGTGCTCAACAGTTTACTAAATTAAAAGTATATTGCGGACCTAATCACCCGCATGCGGCACAAAAGCCGATTGTATTAGAAAAGGAGGCTAAATAATGGCTGAATCTAAAGAAATTATGGCTACAGGCCGCAGAAAATGCGCGATTGCCGTTGTTAAATTAGTTAAAGGCAAAGGCAGAATTTTCGTTAACGGTAAGAAATTAGCTGACTATATCGGTAACATGCCGGCAGTTGAGATGATGATATACAGACCGCTTGTTTTAACTGAAAATCAGGATAAATATGATGTAAGAGTTAAAGCAGTTGGCGGCGGAATCGTTGCACAATCAGCAGCTATCAGACATGGTATTTCACGAGCATTATTGAAAGTTAATGAAGAATACAAAAATGTATTACGTTCGGAAGGCTTATTGACACGTGATGCAAGAGTTAAAGAACGTAAAAAATATGGTAGAAAAAGAGCTCGTAAGAGATTCCAATTCTCAAAACGTTAATCAAAAAAAGCGGAAACATTGTTTCCGCTTTTTTTATTTATTATTATCTTTCGGAGCCTCTATTTTAAATATCACAGGACGCAGTCCGTCATTACAGGAACATATAGCGACGCCGGGTTTTCTTATCCAATCACCATAATAAAAAAGTTCATCTTTACAACCTCCGTGAGCAAGAGTAAAAACATACTGATAAATAGCTTTCCAGGCTTCGTTACAAAAACCTTGCGGACATTCCCAATCAGCATAAAATACTTGTCCCTCTTTTAGCATAGGACAGGCAGATAAACCTTCTATGCCGTATTCTTTTGCAAGCTCCTCGTCAAAGTTCCGTTTTAAAACAGTTATTTTGCATTTTTTCATAAAAATCTGTTATGCTCTTTTTCCCATTCTACCGAAGTAATTTTTCCGTGTCCCGGATAAATCATAGTTTCAGGGGGGAGGGTGAAAATTTTGTTTTCAATACTGTCAACGATTTGGTCAAAATTTCCGCCTTCAAGGTCACATCGTCCTACAGA
>CALUVK010000248.1 GCA_944324205.1 Candidatus Gastranaerophilales bacterium
GATGATGATGTATATTATCCGTCAAGGTGGCTTGAAAAACTTTATCATTCATATATTGCACATCCTGAAGATATTCAGGTTCACCGTGCGCATCGTGTTTTTATGTGTGATGGTGTGATTGCGCCTTACGAAAAGTGGAATAAACATATAAAAGAAGAGAGTGCGAGATATGATAATTTTCTGACCGGAGTCGGCGGGGTTCTATATCCGCCAAAGTGTTTTACATCAGAGGTCTTGAGAGAGGATATCTTTTTAAAAGAAGCTCCGTTCGCTGATGATATTTGGCTCTGGGTAATGGCGATTTTGCATAATAGAAAAATAAGAGTAGTAAAAGGGCACATAAAAACCATAACTTGTACAAATATTTTGAGACAATTGTCGGGTAAAGGCCGGACTTTGTATGCAAAAAACAGTAAAGGAGAAAATGACAGACAGCTTGGTAATTTGATGAAATATTACAAGCGTAATATATTATCTGCATTGTGTTTGTATTATAATAACAGCAAGGAGCAGACAGGGGATGAAAGCTAAAATTTTTGTAGCTTATCATAAAGAAGCAGAGTTAATTCAGAATGAAATTTTAACACCTATTCATGTCGGGCGTGATTTTAGGACATCTAAGTGGCTTGAAGATAACATGATAGGGGATAATACGGGTGATAATATTTCTTCAAGAAATAACCGCTACAGTGAGTTAACGGCGCAATATTATGCCTGGAAGAATTACGATAAAATCGGCAGTCCTGATTATATCGGTTTTTGTCATTATAGAAGGTTATTTAATTTTAATACAAGAGAAGAATTTCCTTTAAATACTATAGGTGAAATTGAATATAATTCACGGATTATAGATAATACTTTTTATGAAAAATTTAGCCTTTCAAAAGAAAATATAGAAAATGTTATTGCATCTTCTGATATTATAGTACCGGCGCCAACAAATGTTAAAAACCTTAATAATAAAAATGTCTATGAGCATTATGCTCATTGCCATAATATAAAGGATTATGATATTGCTCTTAAGATACTTTTGCGTAAGTACCCTGAATTTAAAGAGGCTGCTAAAACTTATAATAAATCTGATTTTGCATATTTTACGAATAGCTTTATTATGAAAAAAGAACTGTTTATGGAGTATGCCGAATGGATGTTTTCCATATTATTTGAAGCTGAGAAATATATGCCTGAAAAACCCTGGAATAAGCATGATAGATTAATGGGCTATATCTCTGAACGTTTGCTTGGTATTTATATAACATATTTAAAACAAAAAAAGTACAAGATAAAAGAATTATCTTCTGTTTTTATTGATACCGCAATTCCTGTTGTATTTGCTTGTAATAACAATTTTACACAGCATTTATGTTCAACGATGTCTTCTATAATAGAAAATTCTGCACCTGATGAAGAATTCAAGTTTTATATTTTGAATACTAAAAAGAATTTGAATTATTTGAATAAGAGAATAATTTCAAAATATAATAAAAATAAAGCCCGCGTTATATATATAACTCTGGATAACAAGGCAGATATGTTTAATAATATGCCCCTTACAAAGTCCTGTAAACATATTTCCATAGAAACATATTACCGTTTTTTATTGGCTGATTTATTTCCTTTTTATGAAAAAATCATATATTTAGATTGTGATACGACGGTTCTGACTTCATTAACAAAACTCTATGATACGGATATTAACGGTTATTATTGCGGTGTTGTAAGTGATGTTTTAGCTAAAGACTCTATGATTAGGCTGAATTTAGATAAATATTTCAATGCGGGAGTAATGCTTGTAAATTTGGATAAGTGGCGCAGGGATGGTATACAGCAGAAATTATTTGAATATGTAGAAAAGAATTCAGATAAAATCTTGTGGGGAGATCAGGATGTATTGAATGTCGTTTTGCAGGATGGAATTAAGTATATTGACAAAAGATGGAATGCGCAGGTCGGTGAATATGAACATTGTAATGATTTTAATAAAATAGGCGAAGAAGCTTACATCTTGCACTATATAGGGAAAGTAAAACCTTGGCAGCCTGGGAATAAAAATCCGTTTAAGGAGATGTATTTTAAGTATTTTAATATGACTCCGGCAGAATGCAAAATAATAAAATATAATATTTATTTGCTTAAGTATTGCATAAAATATTTTTTTGAACTACTAAAAAAGCTAAGAAAAACTTTTATTTGGTATGATAGAGAAAATAAGCAGATAATAATTTTTTGTAAGTTTTATAAGAAGCTGGGATAGTTTAATGAAATTAAGTATTATTACTTTAACTTATAACAATTTAGTCTACACAAAAAAGTTTATTGAGAGTCTTTATAAATATACTAAAGATTTTGAGCTTATTATTGTAGATAACGGTTCGACGGATGGAACTGTAGAATACTTAAAAACTCTTGATGGATTAAAGCTTATTTTAAACAAAGAAAACCAGGGATTTTCTAAGGGAAATAATCAGGGGATTGAAATTGCTCAAGGTGAATATATTGGATTTTTAAATAATGATATTCTGCTTTATCCTAATTGGTTTGAGGAGTGCGAAAAAGT
>CALUVK010000249.1 GCA_944324205.1 Candidatus Gastranaerophilales bacterium
TTTACAACAAGTTCGTCAATCGGGTTTTGCTCCAGTGAGGCGTCAAAATACCATAAATCTTTTTTAGGGCAATATTTGGCTTTTTCAATAATTAGTACTCCGTTTCTTTGTCCTAAAAATTCGGCTTCATTTAGACGTTCTACATTATAACTTTCAATTGATACCCCTTTTGTACCCGCAGGTATTCTTATTGTCCATTTTATTCGTTTAGCATAATCTTTTACGGAACTTTCTGTCATACCGATTGACATAAAACGCTTTTGATGAATTTTCTTATTTTTCAAAAATGTTTGTATAAATAATTCAACTTCTTTTGGATCATATTTTCTATCTTTAAATTTTTTCTGAAAGTTTTGAGAAACTTTCTCCATAATTTCAGCAAGACTAATTTTCTGGCTACCTATATTTACCCCTGATAGAATATTGAAGGACTTATCACCCCGGTATGCTGTAAAATCTTTTTTCACAGTAAACATATTTATGTATTCGGATATTTTGTCTACTTTTTCTTTGAGTTCTCTGGTTATTTGTATTTCTCCGAGCGGTATATTTATCGGGTTAGAGTTTGCTTTGTATTCCAGCATCGGCATTATTACATCTTTCGGTTTTCTTACAATACCTTCAAATACCATTTTCCCATTGTGTTGGATTAAATTCCAAAAAATCATTTGTCTGTCTTGTAAGCCTCATTGTTCTTGTAAATAATGCCAGCTTTTGAATATTTGGTACAAGATCTGTATCAGAAAAACCTTTCCACTGTCCAATAAAGCGGCCATTATCTTTATTCATGAAACTATGGATTATTCTGTAATCTTTTTCAGACAATTCCGGCGTTAAATCTATCACTTGTCTTTCGGTTTTTAATCTTGATAACAAATCTTTGATATCTCTGATAATATAATTATCTTCCAGCCTTCCTGCAGGAAACAGAGCTTTTACTTCATCAAGGCTTATAACCTGTTTTTGACCGGTTAAATGAAGCTCATCACCTGCGTAGCGGAGTTTTGTCAGTTCTTCCGGCTTAATTCTTACTGCTTGCGGTTTCTGAACAAACCTTGATGCCGCTGCATTATGTCTAAATAGTGTTATTATCGGTTTTATCTTAACCAAATATTAAATCCCCCATTTAATTACTCTATATAAATATATAAGTATTTTTATGAGAAAAAATTACCTTTTTATTACTCAGTTTCTTTTACAATAAGCAAAGCCGGGCTTTTAGCCCAACAATAAAATTGGACATTAGGTAAATTCAAAATATTCTTTGTGATTTTATGCTCTAATAAAGTCCGATTCCGACCAATTTAATCAAACTACATCGTGTAACTTCCGACGGCAATATTTAGTGTTTTTGGGATAGAAATCCCAAGCTACCAATCTGTTTTTGTTTATAAAATTATTTTTAACAGTTGTGAAAAACCCGCTGCAATGACCGCCCATCCTGTTAATCTTTATAATTTTCTTTTACATATTCCTTAATCAAAGTTGTCCCAAGATTTCCTGCTGTCCGGTTCTGTTCCTCAGCAAGTTTTTTAAATTTTTGATATACATCATTATCCACAAGCAATACAAATCGTTTTTTTTCTTTTTCAGCCATAAAATCCTCTTTGCAATATAGTTAACATTTTATTATAATTTACTTGACATCACAATTGCAATTAAGTTACAATAAAATTGACATTATATTGCAAAAGAGGGCAAAATGAAAACTCTGTACAAAAAGCTTATTGATGATATTGAAAATATGATATGGAATAATTATTATAGAACAGAAGTCTTGCGGGGTTATTGTGAATATTTAGAAGGCGAAAAAATAGGATCGGTCATGCTTGAAAATCTATTATCAGATATAACACATTCGCAAAAACAAATTCTGGAAATTATAGATGAAGAAATGCACAAAATTATTTATAAAGAATTTTTATAAAAATTAGCAAAAAATTTTATTAATGTGTTTTAATATATATAGGTGTGTGAATATGGAAATCCGGATAAATAATTCTGTTAATTTCGGACGTCTCCTGAAACCTTCCGAGGAGGCGGATTACGCTTCTGTACTGGAGCGTGCAAAAGCAAAAGCGGGAAACAGGGGTAAAACAATTCTTATAGTCCCCTCATCTTCGCTTCCGCAAGCCGATATTAATAATACAGGCGTTGGAAACTTTACTTCCAACGAAGGCTTTTTTGATTTTGTGAAAAAATACTGGGGAATAAATGAAATCCAGCTTCTTCCCACAGGCCAGTACCACGAGCACCGCGGACACTATCCAATGTATTCCGGAACTTCTATGGATTTAGGAAACCATATGATTGATATAAAATCACATATTCCGGATGAAGATTTTAGAGAAATAGTGAATGCTAATAAAATCAAAGATAAGGTAAATTTCTCTAATGTTGTTGATATAAATTCAGCACAGGAAAAAGCTTTAAGAAGATTGTATAAAAACATGCCGGATAGAGAAGATTTTAATAAATTCAAATCAGAAAATCTTTCGCGCCTGGAAGCAAAAGGACTGTTTAGAGCATTGAG
>CALUVK010000250.1 GCA_944324205.1 Candidatus Gastranaerophilales bacterium
AGTTTATTAAAATCCTCGACAAAAATACCTTTCGGAATTCCTAAATTCAGACCGTATTTTTCGTTCATGAATTTAATACTTCAAGCATTGTAGCGAACACCACGCGATAAGTTTTATTATCATTTTTTGCTTAAATACCGGTCAATTATAAACATTTGTAAAAAAAGCGATCTTTTTAGTGGAAAATCTTCAAAAAAATGTTAATATATGAATTAAAGGGATAAGTTTAAAAATAATGTAAATTTTTTGTAATATTCAATCAATTTTTTTTATTTATCTGTTTTATAGTCATTGTAGTATGAAGGTGCATTCGTGAATAAAGAAAAAAATTTTGCTAAAAAACTGTCAATATTTTCAGAAACATCCCCTGTAACATCCCCCATTTCACAGGAAAAACTAGTTTCTAAAGTTAATTCTTTAACCTTTAACAACTATGCTAACTCTCTTGGCAATCCTCAAAACAAATCCTTTAATAACGAAAAAGCCATCACATTAAACTACAAATCTGTCGTAGAAGAATTAATAAAGATTTCCGGCACTATACCTTTAAACGAGTTTTATACAAAAATTTATTCAATAATAACAAAGTATATTGATTCTCATTTTATTGCAGTTGGTCTACTAAAGGAAAAATCTAATTGTCTAAATTTACGTTTATTAGACAAGCGCGGAAATGTTTATTCTACTAAAGTATTTTTAAAAGAAACTGATAACCCGTTAATCAAAGTATTAAATGAAAAACAGGTTATTTTCAAAGACGATGTCGAATTTCTAAAACTTTCCTATTTTAAAGACTATACTGTTGCTATTCTACCGTTAATTTCGGTTAATAAATGCATTGGTGTAATGTTAATAGAAGATAGTTATGCAAGACAAAATGTTGAACTTTACCAGCTTATTGCCACATTTTCAGCTCTCTATTCTCACAATTTTGATTTATTAGAAAAATCAGACACTTATGCAAATACAGATAACTTAACTCTTTTGTATAATCATAGAGGTTTTCAAGAAATTCTTACAAATGAAATTTCAAGAGCCGAAACTAATAAACAAAAATTATCAGTAGTAATGATGGATATTTGCAATATTACAAAAATAAATCGTGAGTTAGGCCATGCAAAAGGGGACGAAGTTATTAAAATAGTTGCTGATAAAATAAGACAAAACATCAGAGAAAGTGATACAGCTGGACGGTATGGCGGCGATGAAATTGCCATAATAATGCCTAATACAACCTGTGAACAGGCAAAGTATGTCGCGGAATATTTAACATACTCCTTATCTTGTTGTTTTATTGATGATATTGGACCAGCAAAGGTCTCAGTAGGAATATCTACCTATCCGGACTGTGCAGATGACAAAGAAAAACTCTTAATACTTGCAGAACAAGCTATGTATATTTCTCAGGCAAAAGGTTACAAAGACGGTATGTCTGCGATTATAAGTTCTGCCGACTTCAATTTCTGGGATGACGCAGCATTAAAATCATATGCAGAAGTACTTGGCAAACGACACGCTCAACTTGGTATAAATTTTGAAGAAGAATTAATTTCAAAATTTAATGCTGAACATGCAATGCATGGTAACAGAATTTCGGAAATTGCAGCCTCCTTAGCAAGTGCAATTGATGCAAAAGACCCTTACACAAAAGGTCATTCCACATCTGTTTCCAAGTTTTCAGAAGCTTTAGCAAGAGCCATAAATCTTCCGGAAGATGAAGTTGAACGCATAAAACTTGGCGCCCTGCTTCACGATGTCGGAAAAATCGGCATTCCGGAGACTGTTCTAAAAAAAGAAGGACCGTTATCTGATGAAGAATGGATTATTATGAAACAGCATCCAACCATTGGAGCAGAAAAAGTTTTAACTCCAAATCCTTCTCTAAGAGATTTAATACCAATTGTAAAATACCACCACGAAAGAATAGATGGCAAAGGATATCCTGAAGGGTTAAAAAACGGAGACATTCCGCTTGCTGCAAAAATTGTAGCAATTGCAGACACTTACCACGCATTAATAAGTGATAGACCGTACAGACGTGGAATGGATATTGAAAAAGCAATTTCTATTCTGAAAGAAGGAGCCGGAACTCAATGGGATGAAGACTTAATAAGAACATTTGTTCAGATAGCACCTTCTCTGGGAGTTTAAGCCAGTACGAACTTAAACTCGTTTCTTTTTTGCAAAAATTAATTTTATATAATATAATAGCTCTATGAAAACAGGTGCTTTTATAGTTCCAACCGGCATTGGAGCTTCAATAGGAGGTTTTGCAGGAGATGCAAGCTCTTGGGCAAGACGATTGGCAAAGTATTGCAGATTAATTGTTAACCCTAATGTAGTTAATGCTGCTTGCTTTTCAGGTATAACTGATAATATGTTATATGTTGAAGGCTATACCCTTGATGAATTTTTCAAGGAAAAGTTAAAACTTAAACCTGTTTATAGAAATAAAATAGGAATTATTTTTGATAAATCAATTCACCAAGGTGGACTTATTGTGCGGATTAACCTGTTCGGTGC
>CALUVK010000251.1 GCA_944324205.1 Candidatus Gastranaerophilales bacterium
GCTCCTAATCCAAAGTTTACAGAAACGCCAGAAGCTTTTAGCGAAATTATTAAAAAACGAAATTTAGATTTTAAAGAACTAAATAAGATTAAAGATGACCTACAGTATTATGAAGAAGTTTTTAAAATTTTTAAAGAAGAGATGTTATTGGATGAAACATCGCCCAAATTGAATTTTTCAGAAACTCATCCAAATGCACGTGCTAGCTATTCAGATATAGACAATACAATATATATTTATATGAACAACTTCCCAAAAAACGATAGAGCTAAAGGGATTGCAATATTGTCACACGAATTAAAACACTTTTTTCAGTTTAAAGAAGAATTGTTAACAGGAAATCCGGCAGAAGCTATTGAAAATCTTATAGAAGCTAAAGCTAAAAACCTTAGGAGAAAATATCCTCAGCTAACAGATAAGAAGGCTCTGAACATTGTTCAAGGCTGGTATATAGAAGATGGTGATTACAAATCTCATATATATGATATTCTGCTTCATGAAGGCTGGGCTAAAAATGAGATTGATGATGTTTTTGGAAAGAAAGCCCAAGAATATTTAAAGAATGAAGAACATTATATTGATAAAGATGAAAGCTTAACAATAGATAAAACTCTAAAAGCTTATGAAAATCAAATAACGGAAAGAGAAGCGTATGAAGTTGGTGACGCAGTCGGTACTGCTTTTAATAAAAGTGTTTTAGGAATAGATCGGCCCATTAGAACAAAAGAAAATTTGTCATTAGAAAATATTACAAATATTAATTTATATAATGAGATGTTTCATAAAAATATCCTAACAGTTGAAGATGTAAAAAAAATATTACCCGAAGGAATGATAAAGCGAAATTTTTATATAGAAAGTATTCAAAAATTAATAGATGACATTCCTAATGAAGTAAAAAATGATCCAGATTTTAGAATGATTGATTTATCACCACAGTTAACAGAAAAAGATTATGAAATTATAGCAGAATTGATGAACCTACATAAAAATGAGCACCTTGATAAGTGGTTTGCAAAAAATTCAGAAAATGGAATTGAAAATATTCAAAGTCTTGCCCTTTTTGCGCGTGTGGTAGATTTTACGAATCAACATAAAGATTTTTTAAAGTTTAACGCTAATCAGTGGGATATTGTGATAAAAGGTGTATTAACTAAACCCGAAAAGTTAGTAGATTCTATGTTAAGATATAAATATAATTCGTCAGAGATAAATAGTGCCTTAGATAAAGGTATATATCCTAATAATGAAATAAAAGAATTGGTCAATAATATAAAAGAATATCTAAAATTATTTGAAACAAAAGAAGATATTATTGTTTATAGAGGTGAAGGCGGTTATGGAATCTTAAGTACTGGAAAGAATTCAAAGCTCGGCGAAATTGTTGAAAAATTTACACAAAAAATAATTGATGAAAAAATTTCTGAGAAAAAATTTGTAAATAAATATTTAGCAGGAGTGACTTTAAAACAAAATAGATTTCTTTCTACATCGATGACAAAAGAAGGAAGCAAGGAACATCAAGGTGTAATTTTCTGGGAAGAATTAGTTATACCTAAAGGTACACAAGGAGCTTTTATTGAAGGGTTTTGTGTGGATAAACCCAAAGAAGCAGAATTTCTAATTCAAGCAGGTTCTAAAATATTAATATCACATGCTCGCTATGAAAACGGACTATGGATTATGAGAGGTGTAATCAAATAATAACAATTGACTTATTTAGTATATAACGTTAAAATGAGGTTAACATGAAGATAAGACCAACTACAATTATTACAAATTCAAACAACAATTTATTCACAAGGGTAAAAAATTATTTTTTTACTGGTAAATTTAAGTTGAAAACATTGTTAAAAGATGTTTTTGAAAAATCCAATAAACATGGAGCAAAAACTAATATGTCAGAAAAATTTCCATATCCGCGTAAACTACCAAATAGTTTTAGTGCACCAGATGAGGTTTTTAGTAAAGGTGAAGGCGGCAAGATTAGATTTTATCCTGAAGATTTAAAGAAGATGAAAAAAATGTCAATTGATGAAATCTTAGAATATAAAGAAAAATTAATAAAAGAAGGTAAATATTTTGAATAATTTATAATTAGATACCGTTTCTTCCGCCCTCAATGCGTACTACTTGATTTTGATACAATATAAAAGCAACGGTTCTAACCCGAAAGAAGTTATGGCTGTGTTTGCATACGATATGAATAACGTCAGTGCTGTCGGTAACCCAATTGATTTTCTAGCCGGGAGTGCTAACCAAAGAACCTAATTCCTCCAACGATATGCACTTGAACACAATATTCCGTTTATTGTATTCGGAGATTAACTCTAGTAAATCCGCTCTTCCTTGTGGGGCAAAGCTTCGCAGGGTCTTCTTGTTTTTATGAAATTAGTCACAAGCCACTAAAATGTTCCCTGCGCCCTTCACTCTCTAACTACAGCCAAATATCTGGCCAGACCTTCTCCCATAGAAAAACAGGAAGGTATAATTCTTAGTGCAGCCTGCGCTTCAAA
>CALUVK010000252.1 GCA_944324205.1 Candidatus Gastranaerophilales bacterium
CGGACGACAATACCGCTGTTTCCATGGTGGCGGTGGACGGTGAAACCATCCGCGTTAAGGCCTGGGGGTTTATCCCAAAGGAGCGGGTGGAGCTCAAGACCGCCAAGGAGGACTTGGACTACCGGCGCATGATCAAGCAGGGAACGTGCTTTGCCTGCGGGGAAGAGGTCATCGACTATGGATTTGTAGAGCGTTTTATCCTCTCTCTGCCGGAGAAGTACGGCGTAGAGATCGTGCAGCTGGGGTACGACCGGTATAACGCCATTTCCACGGTGCAGAAGCTGGAGCAGCACGGCATCGAGTGCGTGGAGATCAAACAGCACAGCAGCGTTCTCCACGCGCCCACCAAGCTGCTCCGGGAGATGATCTTGAACCGCACCATGTCCTATGAGGAAAACCGGCTGCTGGAGATCAACTTCCAGAATGCACGGTGCACCCAGGACACGAACCTGAACAAGTATGTCAATAAAAAGCGCAGCTCCGGCAAAGTCGATATGGTCATGGCAACCATTGACGCGGTCTATCTGGTGCAGGTGGATCTTCTGACTAATGCCCAAATGAGTTGGGGCGTACAAGTGGGGTGAGAAAAACGGGAATTTTTGCAAAGAAAGAGATCCGGGAAGCCGGAGAGAACGTGCTCAATGAGAGCAGCCTGGACACGGCGCTGCGGGCGGCACTGGGCGGCCAGGTTGTGACAGTCCAGAACGCGCTGAACATCCCGGCACTGAGCGGCGCGGTGGAGTTTATCGCTGGGACTGTTGCCTCGCTTCCGGTGCGGCTTTACCGAACCGAGAATGGGCGCACCGAGGAAATCGCAGACGACTACCGGCTGCGGCTCCTCAATCAGGAGACCGGGGATCTCCTCGACGCCTTCCAGTGGAAGTGCACACTGATCCGGGACTACGTCCTGGTAGGAAACGGATACAGCTATTT
Organism: Candidatus Gastranaerophilales bacterium; assembly: GCA_944324205.1. Taxonomy (GTDB): domain Bacteria; phylum Cyanobacteriota; class Vampirovibrionia; order Gastranaerophilales; family Gastranaerophilaceae; genus CAG-196. The sequence goes on from CALUVK010000252.1 coordinate 934, forward strand.
GGAGTGGGTTGAAAACAGGCTGCAGGGGATCTACTACGTGGATCCTGGCCAGGTCTCCGCAGACATCGGCGTGGATCCCATCTACAAGACAGCACGATTTTGGATCGGTGGGCAGCAATACACCGACTACCGGATCTTCCGGGTGCTCCGAAATACCAGAGACGGCGCCACTGGCGTCGGTGTGGTGGGAGAGAGCCCCACCCAGCTGGAGACCATGCTCAACGCCATGGTCTATGAGAACCGCATGGTTCGAACCGGCAGCAAAAAGGGATTTCTGAAGAGCAAAAACCGCCTGACGCAAGAAGTCATCACCCAGTTGAAATCTGCCTGGCGGAAGCTATACGGCAACACCTCCGACGAGACCGTGGTGGTGCTCAACGACGGCATCGAATTTCAGGATGCCGGTCAGACCGCGGTGGAGTCTCAGCTCAATGAGTCCAAGCAGACCAACAGCCGGGAGATCTATAAAATGTTCTGCATCGCCCCCAGTATCTTTGAGGGCGGCGCCACGCCGGAGGATCTCAAAAACACGGTGCGCTTTGCCATCAAACCGGCTGTGAAAGCGCTCCAGACAGCAATCAATCGTTTTTGCCTTCTGGAAAGCGAGAAAGACACGCTTTCCTTTGAACTTGACATGGACGTTCTGGACGGAACGGACATGCTCAGCCGATACCAGGCCTACGAGGTGGCCGTGAAAAACGGCTGGATGCAGCTGGACGAGGTGCGCTACGAAGAGGGCAGAAACCCGCTGGGACTGAAATTTATTCGCCTTGGACTGGATACCGTGATCTACGACCCGAATACGGGTTTGATCTACACGCCGAACACCAAAGAGTGGACGGACACCGGCATGAAGGGAGGTGGAGCGAGTGCGAGTGGAAGTCAGAGCGGATAAAAAGAGTATCCGTGTCAGTGGCTACGTCAATGTGGTGGGGCGGGATTCCCGTGTCCTGCAAGACGCTGCCGGTGGTTTTATCGAGCAGATCAGCCCCGGGGCATTTGAGCGGGCACTGAAGACAGGAAAACCTGTAGAACTGCGTTTCAACCACCATAAGACGCTGGAAGCGCCGGATCTGTGCCTGAAAGAGGATCAGATTGGCCTCCGCGCCCAGGCCACTGTTGTAGACCCGGAAGTGATTGCCGCCGCAGAGCGGAACGAGCTGCGGGGTTGGTCATTTGGGTTTGTCAAACAGAAGGATCACTGGAAGACCGACGAAAACGGAACCCGGCGCCGCTTTGTAGACGATCTGGAGCTCAGAGAGGTGTCGATCCTCAACGTGACACCGGCCTATATTGCCACCAGCATCGAAGCGCGGGGAGAGGATAAGATCCTAATTGAGTTCCGCGCCGATGAAATGCTGGACGGCGGCGTGGACTACATCCGGGAGACCGAGACCCAGTCCAGCACCAAGGAAAAGACGATCACGCCGGAGAGCGAGAGCATGATGGCGATGGTTCGAAAAACTGTAGAATACTACACCGTGAAAAGGAGACGAGACAATGCCCTTTAATTTCAAGAAGCTCGAAGAGCGCCGGGCGGAAATCCTGAACCGCCTGGAGGCCATGCTGCATGCCTGCAACACCGAGACCCGCGCCTTCAACGACGGCGAGCAGCAGGAATATACCCAGTTGATCGGGGAGCTGCGCTCCATCGACGCGACCCTGGACGCTGCTGAACAGGCCGGCAAGTACCAGCAGACCGAGCGCCGCAGCGCTGGCGGCAAGTCCGCCACCCAGGAGGAACTGGAGGAACGGGCCTTTGAGGCGTACATCCGGGGAGTCACCCCTGACGAGGAAGCGCGGGCCGTGAATATGACCACGGGCGACAACGGCGCTGTGATCCCCAGCTCCGTCGCCCGGAAGATCATTGAGCTGGTCCATGAGATTTCCCCCATCTACGATCGGGCCAGCCGGTATGAAATCGGCGGCAATCTGACGATTCCCGTCTATG
>CALUVK010000253.1 GCA_944324205.1 Candidatus Gastranaerophilales bacterium
CAATTGTAGTTTGCCCAAGCACTTTAGTCCTTAACTGGAAAGCAGAAGTTGAAAAATGGTGTGATTCGATAAAAGTATTGATAGTTAGAGGAACAGCAGAAGAAAGAAGCGAAAAATTAAATCATTATCAAGATTATGATTTAGTCATCACATCTTATGATTTACTAAAAAGAGATATTGAAAATTATGAAGATAAAAATTTTAAATATATTATTGCAGATGAAGCACAATATATAAAAAATGCATCAACGCAAAATGCAACATCATTAAAAAGTTTAAAAGGTGAAATTAGATTTGCTCTAACAGGTACACCAATAGAAAATTCAATAGCGGAACTATGGTCTATATTTGATTTTATAATGTCAGGATATTTATATAATTACAACAAATTTAAGAAAAAATTTGAAGAACCAATTTTAAAACTTGAAGATAAAGAAGCATTAGAAAGATTAAAAAGATTGATTAGTCCATTTATTTTGAGAAGAGTAAAAAAAGATGTATTGACAGAATTGCCAGAAAAAAATATAACCATCATGAAAAATGAAATGGAAGAAGAACAAGAAAAATTGTATCTATCATATTTAGCACAAACAAGAAAAGAAGTAGCAGAAGAATTAAGTGATAGTAGTTTTGAAAAAAGCAAATTTAAAATCCTTATGCTACTTACAAGATTAAGACAAATTTGTTGTCATCCAAGCTTGTTTATTGAAAACTACAAAGGAAGTAGTGGAAAGCTAAAACAATGTTTAGATTTGGTTGTGGATGCAATCGCATCAGGGCATAAAATATTGCTATTTTCTAGTTACACATCTATGTTTGAAATCATTGAAAAAGAATTAAAAAAACTAAAAATTGATTATTTTAAATTAGTTGGAAATACACCTGTAAATCAAAGAATTGAAATGGTTGATGAATTTAATAACAATCCAGAAATAAAAGTCTTTTTAATTTCTTTAAAGGCAGGAGGAACGGGGCTTAATCTAACATCAGCAGATGTTGTAATTCATTATGACCCATGGTGGAATATATCAAGTGAAAATCAAGCGACAGATAGGACATATAGAATAGGACAAAAAAATAGTGTGCAAGTATATAAACTTATTACAAGTAATTCTATCGAAGAAAAAATAAATAAAATGCAAGAAAGAAAAGAAAAACTATCAAAAGATATACTTTCAACAGAAGAAACATTTATCAATAAGATGTCAAAAGAAGAAATTTTGGATTTGTTTAAATAAATCTGATTCAATATTATAAATGCATTTAGAAGTTAAAGCAAGGAAGTTTAGAGGAAGACTAAATTTCCTTGTTTAATGTTATTAATAAGAAATGAATAAAAAATTTAGATATTTTTAGAAAAAATGTACAAAATAGAATTAAAATAATTAAATATATGACAAACGAACAAAAAGACAAAAAAGCAGAATTTTGTTCAGTATACTGTACAAAAATAGTGACAAAAATCCCAAAATTATATATATAAATTTTGAATATGAAGATTATGCTTTCATAAAAACAGACACAAATCTACATGAATTTATTACAGAAAATATTGTGTATAATGAATTAGTATCACGTGGATATGATGTAAAAGTAGGTAATTTAGAAAAAGCAGAAATAGATTTTATAGTTACAAGATTTAAAGAAATAATATATATTCAAGTTGCATATATATTGGCAGATGATAAAGTTATAGATAGGGAATTTGGAGCATATAAAGGAATAGAATATAATTATCCCAAATATGTTTTAACAATGGATAAATTTGATTTTTTACAAGATGGAATTATTCATAAAAACGTAATAGATTGGTTATTAGAAGAAGACAGTTAGAGAACTAGCTGTCTTTTTTTATATATAACAAGATACTTAAATGACATATATACAATAATATATAAAAACTATATAAAAAAACATTAAATGACTATAAAATCTATTAGAATATACAAAAAATATAAAATAAGAAAATGCACTTGACAGATTAAAAATACTGATGTAATATATAAGCAGAAAAATACTATTGTATCTTTCTACAATTAAAAATTAGTCAAGTTTTGCAACTTGACTAATCCACTATTTCAAATCATAAATACACGACCAAATGCATTTAGATTAACAATATTATACAAAAAAACACCAATAATGTAAAGGTATTTATGATTAATATTTCAGAAAGGAGGACTTTAAAATTCTATATTTTTAACAAAGGAGGATATTGTCATGAATATTAAGAAATTATTGGGTGATATAAGAATAAGACTTGAAATTATTTTAGATATTTCAAAGAAAGATACGAAAAGGGATGACTGAAATTAGAAAGGGAGAGAGCAAATTCTAAAATTTAGAAAATAGGCTCTCCTCCTATAATATAAAAATATGGAAGAAGGGATGAAGATGGAATTTAAAAGTATAAAAGAGATATTTCAATATTTAATGAATGGTTACAAATATGAATTAAAAACAGTAACAACCAAAAGAGGAGACCAAAAAAGATTAGAAAATGAAGAAATAGAAAGTATAATTGACACACAATTGCAAGAAAGAATAAAAATTGAAGACTTATATATCAAAGTTAAATTAGGCCCAGCATACAACAGAAAAGAAGTGCCATGGATTCAAATATATTCAATAGAGAATAAAAAGGGAACAAAGGGAAGATATATTGGTATAAGCTTTAATGCAGAAGAGCAAATGGTGGATATATGGATAGGTTTTGGGCGTTCAGGAAAAAAACAATCACAAGTCTTAGTAGAAGCCAAAGAATTTATGCACAAATATATGTTAATAGAATCAGATTTAAAAAATGGTTTTATATATAATGACAATCCTAAAGATGCATTTATTATTAAGAAACAAATACAATTGAAAGAATTTAAAGATGAAGAATTTTTAGAAGATTTGTATTATTTATCAAATTTGTATAAATCATATGAAAGAAAATATGAATTAGCTGTTTTCAAGGAAGTGGAAGAAAAAACAGATGAAGATGAAAAAATGAATGTAAATAAATATGATTTGGCAAGGATGAACCAAACAATGCTATCTTTGGTTGAAGAAATGGGAAGATTAGCAAAAGAAATACAAGAATTGAATTCTAAAATTTGAAATAGATAAAAGCAAATCCGAATAAAAATAAAGCAAGTTCTAACTCAAAAAATATAAGAATACAATTAAACAAAAGTATTCTAAGTAGAAGGAGTTAGAATAGATGAAAGGTGTATCAATAGAAGAACGTGCAACAGAACTTGCACACTATATCATAGACTCAAAAGATACCGTCAGAGGTGCAGCAAAAAAATTTGGAATAAGTAAAAGCACAGTACATAAAGATGTATCAGAAAGATTAAAAAAAATCAATCCAAGTTTAGCACATGAAGTAAGAAAAATTTTGGATGAAAATAA
>CALUVK010000254.1 GCA_944324205.1 Candidatus Gastranaerophilales bacterium
TTTGATTTGAAAAGATATATAAGAAAGAATTGAAAATTATGTAGCTATTTTTATACTGAAAGATGTTTGTTTTCTTTAACATTAAATGTTGCCTTGATGTCAGTTCTGTATAAGAACTGGGTAGATAAGCAACTACATAAATAAAAAATAAACCATTCTACTTTTGACAGGGTAAATGGTTTATTAAAACATTCTCTGGCAAAACCGTATCTAACGGAATTGTCATTTCCTATTTTTATTATACTCTAATTTTAACAATAAAGTCAAGAAAAATATAAAATTTTATAATGTGATATGTCATAAAAAGTAATGGATTAGTTAAAAAGGAGAAAAATCATGGTAATTTTAATAACAGGAGCATCACATACAGGAAAAACACAACTAGCACAAAGATTATTAGAAAAATATAAATATCCATATCTATCAATAGATCACTTAAAAATGGGACTTATTAGAAGTAAAATTACAAGTAAGAGGAGAATCTTAAATGGATAAATGGTTGGAATTAGCAATAGAAATACAAAGCATAGCACAAAATGGTTTAACATATACAAATAATGGAACTTGGTCTTTACCAGGTGGTTGGGTTGATGTTTTAGAATCAATTAAATCTAATACAGTGAAAGAAGTAAAGGAAGAAACTGGTTTAGATGTTTTAGCTAAAAAAATAATAGCTATTCAAGACAGAAATAAACACAACAAACCAGTATATGCTTATGGTGTGTGCAAAATATTTGTTTTATGTGATATTATAGGTGGTAAATTTGAAAAGAATATAGAAACAACAGAAATAGGATATTTTGCAATAGATGAATTACCTTTGTTAGCAGAAGAAAAAAATAATAAAGAGCAAATAGAAATGTGTTTTCGTGCGATGAATGATAAAAATTGGCAAGTTCAATTTGATTAAAGCATAAAAACATAAATATTTAATGAATAAAAATAAAGTGATTAAACACCAACCTTTTTACTTTAAAATCGTGTAATAAATGGAAAACAGAAAAGAGGTGCTAGCTTGAATGAGGTAAAATTAATTGTAAAGTGCCAAAAAGGAGAAAAAGAAGCCTTTAATGAATTAATTACTATATATTATCCATATGTATCAAAATTTCTAATCAAATTAACAGCCGATGAAGAAGTTGCACAAGACTTAGTACAAGAAACATTTTTAAAATTAGTAATACATATAGATAAGTTTGATGTAAAAGGAAAAGCAATGTTTAGTACATATCTTATGAAAGTTGCAAAGAATTGTTATTTAGATTATTTAAAGAAAAATAAGAAAATTGCATCAGAAATTGATATAGAAACCATATCTGATACGATTTCAATAGAAGATATGATTGCAGAAAGAAATGAATTAGATATGGTATTAAAAGAAATTGATACATTACCATTTGAACAAGCACAGGCAATAAAGCTGAAATATTTAGAAGAATATTCTTTAAAAGAAATTGCTGAGAAGATGGGAACAAAACCAATAACCATAAAGAGTAGGATACATGAAGGAAAGAAAAAATTAGAAAAAAAAATAAAAAGAGGAGGTAATGCATATGGATAAAAATCTACAAAATGTATTATCAAATTTAGAGCCAGAGATAGATAAAAAATGTTATGAATTAAAACAAAAAAGAAGAGAAAGAAGAATGCAAAAAATATTTATATTAGCGGTTGTATTATTATTGTTTATACCAAGTATATTAATTATGCTAGATGTCAATATTTGGACATTTATTATAGGAGCAATTGGTCTGATAGCACTTGCAATACTGATTATGCTCCCAATAGCCTTAAAGGAAAATACAAGAGGTGAATGCTATGAATAATTTTATAGAAAAAATACCATTTAAAAGAGTCATTATACTATATATAATTGTTGCTATATTGGTAGGAATTAGTCTAATTGTATTTATAGGAAATGCCTTTCAAGATAAGTTAGCATTTATATATGACTATCATATGATTAATGAAAAATTAGAAGATAATCACAACAATGTAGAGAGCATAAAAGATGAAATAAAAACAATGTCAGACAATTCAGAAGATGTTGTTGATGTTTTAATATTAGATAAAGAAAATAAAATTATGTATAGTAGTAAAAATTCTGAATTTGCAAATGAAGAAGAATTTACCTTAAATAAAGCAGATAATATGACAAATGATTATTTTGTAAATCCCAATAATGACACAGCTATTTTTAGATTAACAACCAATAAAGAATTGATTATCAATACAGTATTATCAAACTTTGATACAGAAATTCAAAAAGAATCTGAAGATCAAATATTTTATGAGGCAAACTTTGGTAATAAGCAAGTCTATTTATTAAGTTATATAGCAAATCATGATACAGGAGAAAAAATATATTTTATCAATGAAATCCACCCAGTTGAAAATGGGAAAATGTATATAAAAGTAACATTAGCCATTATGATGTTTTTCTTTATGATATACTGGGTATTACTGGCTTTATATATTTATCAAAATGCACTAAACTCAAAACTAAATCCATATTTATGGGGAGGTATCACATTAATTACCAATATAGCAGGTGTTATCATATATATCATTTATA
>CALUVK010000255.1 GCA_944324205.1 Candidatus Gastranaerophilales bacterium
GGGGTGAACGCCCAGTGCCGGCGGCAGGACACCGAGGACGAGATCCTGCTCACCATCCATATCCCCCGCCGGGCCAACTAGCCCCGCCCCCCTGCCTCACAGGCCTGTCTCCTGTGGGGCATCTTTTATTTCCTCCCTGTCCAGCCCACACCGGCCTTTGGGATGTTTCACGTGAAACATCCCGGGGCGCTCTCCACCGGATTTTGCAGAAAAATCGAAAAACGGTTGAAATCCCCTCTGCCGGTTGATATAATAAAGCTCTACGGGAACTTGTTACCCGGCAAAGGAGGCGCCCCATGGCTAATATCATCGCCGTTGTCAATCAGAAGGGCGGGGTGGGCAAGACCACCACCACAGTCAACCTGACCGCCGCCCTGCACGCACTGGGCAAGCGGGTGCTGCTGTGCGACTTCGACCCCCAGGCCAACGCCACCTCGGGCATGGGCGTGGACAAGAACACCGCCTCCCCCAACATCTACGACGTGCTGATCAACGGGGCCTCCCCCGCCAGAGCCACCGTCTCCACCCCCTACGGGGACGTTCTCCCGTCCAACAAAGCGCTGGCGGGGGCGGGGATCGAGCTGATCGCCCTGGACAACCGGGAGAAGCTGTTAAAGGTGGCCCTGGACTCCCTTTCGGAGCAGTACGACTACATCCTCATCGACTGCCCCCCCTCTCTGGAGCTGTTGACGGTCAACGCCCTGTGCGCCGCCCACTCCCTGCTGGTGCCCGTCCAGTGCGAGTACTACGCCCTGGAGGGGCTCAGCGACCTGTTGGCCACCGTGCGGCTGGTCAAGCGGGGGCTCAACCCCCGGCTGAGGCTGGAGGGCGTCCTGCTCACCATGTTTGACAGCCGGACCAACCTCTCCCTCCAGGTGGCGGAGGAGGTCAAGCGGCACTTTCCGGGGCAGGTGTACGCCACAGTGATCCCCCGCAATGTGCGGCTGTCCGAGGCGCCCAGCCACGGCAAGCCGGTCACCGCCTACGACCCCTATTCCCGGGGGGCGGAGGCCTACAAGCTACTGGCCCAGGAACTGGTTGAACAGCACCAATTATAATTAGAAATTAGGAATTTTTGTGTCCGGCAAAACCGGACAACCTAATTCCTTACTCCTAATTCCTCATTCCAAAGGAAGGAACGCATATGGCGAAACGAAAGACAGAACTCGGCCTCGGCCGGGGGTTGAACGCTCTCTTGGGGGACCCGGAGCTGTCCGCCCAGGGGGACGGGGCGGTCTCCCTCCCCATCTCCCAGGTGGAGCCCGGCCTGAATCAGCCGAGAAAGCGCTTTGACCCGGAGGCCCTGGACGATCTGACCGACTCCATCCGGGTCCACGGCATCATCCAGCCGCTGACGGTGCGCCGTCTGGCCTCCGGCTACTACCAGATCATCGCCGGCGAGCGGCGCTGGCGGGCGGCCAAGGCCGCCGGACTGACCGAGGTGCCCGTGGTCATCATCGAGGCGGACGACCGCAAGGTCATGGAGCTGGGGCTGATCGAGAACCTGCAGCGGGAGGACCTGAACCCCGCCGAGGAGGCCCGGGGCTATCAGGTGCTGATGGAGGAGTACGGTCTGACCCAGGAGCAGGTGGCCCAGCAGATGGGCAAATCCCGGCCCGCCATCACCAACACCCTCCGCCTGTTGGCCCTCCCCAATGACCTGATGGCCATGGTGGAGTCGGGCGCCCTGTCCGCGGGCCACGCCCGGGCCATTCTGGGGGCCCCCACCGCCACCCTCCAGCGGGAGGCGGCCAGGCAGGTGGTGGAGCGGCAACTCTCCGTCCGGCAGACGGAGGCCCTGGTCCGGGCCCTGCAGAAGCCCCAGCGGGAGCCGAGGAAGTCCGATCCGGACCTCGGTCTCTACCTGGGGGAGCTGGAGAAGGACCTGACCGGCCGGTTGGGCCGCAAGGTGACCATCTCCCACCGGGGCAAAAAGGGCAAGATCGAGCTGGAGTACTACGGCGACCAGGACCTGGAGGCCCTGCTGTCCCTGTTGCAGTCCCTCCGGAGAGAGGGGGGGATCGGCCGTGGCTGAGGAACGTCCGCAGGTCCCCTCCCCCGATCCGGCGCCCGCGCCGGAGGAGGGCCGGGACCCGCGCCCCATGACCCACGGGCAACAGCGGCGGCGCCAGCGCTCGGTCTTTCAATATGTGGCCATTCTGTTCGGCGCGGCCTTCCTTCTGCTTCTGGTCACCTTTCTGATGGAGCGGCGGCAATATGAGCAGATCCAGGAGGAAAATCAGGAGCAGATCGACGACCTGCGGCAGTCGGTCTCCGCGGTCCAGTCCCTGGAGGAGCTCTACTCGGAAAACGCCGCCCTCCGGGAGCAGGTGGACGAGCTGGAGACACAGCTGGAGCAGTCCCAGGAGCAGGCGGGCAATCTGGCCCAGGCCAACGAGGCCCTGTCCCTCCAGCTGGAGCGCACCGGACAGGCCATGGACTGGTTCTGGCAGATCGACGAGGCCTATGTCCGGGGCCGCTACTCCCTCTGCCGGGATCTGATGGAGAATCTGGAGGAGGCCGGTCTGGCGGTGTACCTCCCCCGGGAGAGCATCACGGACAACGGGCGCTACTCCCCCTATGACCGATATCAGGAGATCCGGGCCGCCCTCTAT
>CALUVK010000256.1 GCA_944324205.1 Candidatus Gastranaerophilales bacterium
CCAAGGATAGGAATCTTACCTACGGTTTTGGATTCATTTTCCTGAATCAAACCGCCTATAACTAATGTTTCGCCATCTTTAATTCTAACATTTTTCAAATCAAGATTTCTTCTGCTCAAGAGTGTTGCCTGCAAATCATTTTCACCAGTATCTCCCGGAGCATATACCTGACCTGCAATTGTTGAATATTCAGGCGCTATGTTGAGTGTTACATAACCATCCGGTGAAATAAACGGAGTAAGTGTTACTTTGATACCCTGATCTTCACCTATAGAATATGTTCTCTGAACAGCACCGCTTGAATAACCGCCAGTGCTAGTACCGGATGTTGCAGAAGATAAGAACTCGGAAGTAACTTTTTCTACATAGTCTTGAGTCAAGTCAATAACAGATTCTTGCCCATTTGTAATCAAGAGTTTCGGATTAGCAAGAACTCTTGCTTTTTTGTTTTCAATCAAATAGTTCATCTGCCATGAGATATATGCACCTGCACCAAGCCATTCTTCTACAGGTTTATAAACTGTTTCTAATGATTTACCATCAGCAGAAACTCGCTGCAGTTCAACAAATCGTTTTGTACCTGGGCTTGCCGGACGTCCGCCTGTTGTTGAAGTTCCGGAGAAAGATAAAAACCAGTTCGGAGAGTCTATGCTCCATTCATTATTAAATGTTTTGCTTCCGTCTTCGTTCAATTCAACAATAGAAACTTCTAAATATGCTTGAGGTTGTTTCATATCATTGGTTTTAATGAAGTCTTCAACCATTTTCATCTGAGCTGCTGAACCGCCCATTGCCGTAATAGTTCCTCTTTGCGGGAAATATGAAATTGATAAATTTTGTACATCAAAAGGTGCTGCAACTGAGCTTGATGAACTAGCAGAAACTGTACAAGCTACAATACCTTCACCCAATTTTAATTCGCTGCCGCCAGAACTGCCGGAGCCGGAAGAAGCTGCACCACCGGTCATAATACCAGCTGCACCGCCAGTAGTTCCCATACCCGGAGTCGGAGGTGCAAAACCACCGCCACTGCCATCTTCACTGCTGGTTGAACCGCGTGAAGGCAGAAGCATATTACATATCATATCTGCCATTTCAGCAGGTGTTGTATGATTTACTATAAATGTCTTGCTCAATGGTTCTCTATCTAATTGGTCAATAACTTTTTGAACTATTGCAGCATCTGTCGGCATACCAAATACTATGATTTCATTGGTTGCAGAATTAACAGTTGCTGCATCAACGCTTGAAAGTCCGGGCTTTTTAATTGCAAAAACGTTTTTGTTTAAAAAGTCTGCAACTTTAGCTGCGTTTACATATTTTACAGGGAATACCATCATCTCCTGTTTTGAAAATGCTGCGTTATCAGCATTGTCTTTTGCAATAACAACAAGTGTATTATTCTGTGTATAATAATTCAAACCTGCAACTTGCAGTACAAGGTTAAAAGCGTCATTAATCGGCATATCAACCAAATCCAATGTAACTTTTCCTTCTACAGAAGAATGAAATACAACGTTCATACCGGCTTTATCGGCAAACATTCTTAAAACCTGACGAACATCAGAATCTCTTAAGCTCAATGTTATCTTATCATTTTTATCAGTTAGCTTAACATCACCGGAAAGTACCGTAGCATTAGTGTATGGCAATGTATCATAAGCTGAAGCCACAAGGCCGGAAGGCATTGTAAAAGCCAGTAATAATGCTGCTGACAAAAGCCTCTTTATATTATAGTTCATCGTCTTTCCCCTCCGAATTTTTTACTTAAATTTGAAACGTCATTATGGGTTACTTCTCCTTCTGTGAGGATTTCGCCTATGCCGGCTTTGTAAACGTTGTTTCCAAGTTTAACCGTTACACTATCCTGCATTATGTTCATGACTTTATAGTTATTAACAACATCGCCTTTTTTAACAAGGTAATCATTGCCTTCAATATTCAATATTGCAGAAGGGCTGTACTTATCATACAATATCCCTGAAACAATTGTGTCCATAACTCTTGCTGCATCTGAATTTTCATTAATAGCTTCAGGCGGTTCAACAAGTTCATAGCCTGGAACATCTCCTACGCTTGTTCCACCTATATCTCTGTATGGTAAAAATGGGTTTGCTTTCACTGTCCCTGCCGGAATTGATATCACATCTTTTTTTGCTGATGCAGCCGTAATAGGAGCCGCAGCTAATGCTATTGTTCCCTCATCGATAGAGATTTCATCCATACCGGTGCTTCTGTGAGACAATGCTGTGTATATTAAAGGCACAGCAATAAATAATACCAGCAAAGACTTTAATATCCTGCCGGTTAACTTTCTGTTCTGCCCGAGCGTTCTTGCTATAAGTTCATCTGCTGATAAACTCAATGCTTCGACTCTGCTTTGTTTTTTCTTCATATAATTGCGCATATTCACTACTTCTAACTACTTAATTTGCTCTCTTTCTCAAACTATACAATAACAGAAAAAATTTGAAATCCTATGTTTATACTATTCAATTCAGTTTTCTCTCAAGATTTATAAAAACAATCTCTTTTTATACTAACCTATTATAATCATATCATACTTTTTTAATATTGCAATTACAAATTATTTGTTACATGTTGTTAAGATTTCTTGTAAAAGTCGG